>CAZANT010000224.1:0-4426 GCA_964486575.1 uncultured Burkholderiaceae bacterium
CTGAAATGTCTCAAGATTATTTTTGCAAACGGTTTAACCCCGCGCGAAGAAATCCGTATTCAAGGAGACACTTTGATCTAGGGCGTTTCGATCAAGCCTTGACAGTGCTGCTTCCTGTCCCTCATGAACAGGACATTGATACGGGGGATAGATCAATATATTGTCGATACCAATGAGTTCAGTTCCCCATGGCGTGCTGGGAAGCGCGTGTTGTTGCTTGGTTTGTGCCAGTTGCTGGGCCCTTAACGGGTTGGTGTCCAGCCATTGAATTGTCAATGCTGCTAGCACCACTAGAGATTTAGCAGCTGTGGGACGGCGAAGCAACAACGCCAATGAAATGAACAGAAGTGAGTAGCCGACCGGCCAGAAAAAGCGGCCGCTCGCGCGAAACACGTTGAAAAACTTTTCCAGCAGATTCGGCAAGATTATGGAAGCCAGTTTTAGAGTGCCAGCATAGATCTCATTCGACACGGCAAACAGCGTCAGCAGTACCAAGAGGACAAAGTAACCACGTTGCGCCTTGATGAGTTCACGCCAGTCGCTAAGGCACCAGACGATCGATGCGACCACGATTACCATGGTGCCAACGCCCAGGTAGTTATAGCCCTCGTACTGGCCACCTGTTTGATCGAAGTGACACGCATGAAAGACACCCTGGCCGCAGAAAGGTGATAGCAGGTTCATTGAATAAATGCCGAAGCCTTGAGCAGTGACATTGGTGCCCCAAAAACCGAAGATCCACCCTATCGCCCCGATCGCAAAGACGATCCCGACGAATCGATTGAGTTGGGTAATGGCGTTTTCACCGCTGCGCCAGAGTTCCGCCAGCATCACAAGCGAGACAAGCAAGACCATGCCCATTAAATAGGCATGTACCAACATTGCCACTACAGTCAGTACCAAAAGCCAAGCATATGCTCTTTGGCTGCGCCATTGACCAGTCAGCCCCATCCAGCAACTTGCCATCGCTAGCAACAGCAATGCGTGTGTGGCCAGCGCCGTGTGTCCGATCCGGTACATAAGTACCGGTGAAATGAGAGCGAAACCCACCCCGACTAGGGTACCTATGATGTGGCGTATCCCGAGAGCCCTGAGCAAGCAAACCGCTGCCAGTGCCTGGGCAATGTAGGTAAACGCATGCCACCAACCGAAGTAATGAAAGCCCTCGGGTAGGAAGCCCCGAAAAGCCTTGAAAAGCAGGGCAGCTAAGGGAATGCTGTCCGTGAAAATGATGTTGATGCCATCAGGCGGGTTGAGCGCTAGCGTACGCATCAGAGGAAACCGCCATTCGTCTGCAACAAAAGCCAGCCAACCAACTACATGGTGTGCGGCATCCCCACGCTCGAAGAAGGTTGAATGCCCGGTAATGAATGACCAAGGATATACATGAGCGATCAGGCCTACCGCTAATACCAGCGCCAGCACACTCGCCTGCAGGCGGCTGAGCTCGTATGTCGACCGCTGTGCAAGTGCGCAAGCAGCGTGGATACCGGTTGGGTTGTGGACTATCGACAGAAAAGTCACCCTAGAAATTGACAGATTAGTTGGGCCAATTCAGCAGGCTGGTCATGGTGCAGCATGTGCCCCGCGTCCATTACATGGGCGGTCTGCAGGCTGGGTACGGATTTCAATCTTTCGTGGTATTCAGCCAGGGTGTACTGGCCTTTCCACCACTTCTCCATGCTGTTGTCGTTGGCCTCCACCGCCAGCACCGGGGCAGTGATGCGGCGGTAGATTTCGAGCACTTCTTCCACGCGGTAAAGCTGCGGGTTGGTGAGTTTGTGGGCTGGGTCGCCGAGGATGTGCCATTCACCGCTGGCGGTCCCTCGGGCCCAGTGACGGGCCAGCCAGTCGGCTTTGTCTTGAGTCAACCGGGGGTTGGTTTTCATCAGGCGCTGGGCCACGCCGGCGACGCTGGCGTAGGGTCTCAGGGTGGTGTCCCCCCTGTGCAGGGCTTTGAGTTCGTCCATCCAGCGCGCCAGCCGGCCAGGCGCCTGGGACGGGCGCGAGGCGGGCATGCCAAAGCCTTCAAGGTTGATGAGTTTGCGCACCCGTTCCGGGCGCACGCCGCTGTAGACCATGGCGACGTTGCCGCCCATGCTGTGACCCAGCAGGTCCACCGGATGGCCGGGGGAAACGTGGTCGATGATGGCGTCCAGGTCAGCCAAGTAGTCGGGAAACCAGTAACAGTCGGTGCCCGGACCGGCGGTCAGACCGTAGCCGCGCCAGTCGGGTGCAACGATGTGTCGGTCTTCGACAAAAGCGTCGACCACGAACTGAAACGACGCTGACACGTCCATCCAGCCGTGCACCAGGACCAGCGAAGGCTGGTCGGGTACCGGGGTACCCCAGGTGCGAAGGTGGTAGTTCAGGTGGCGCAGCGGGACAAATTCGCTGCGGGAGGCGCGCTGGGGAGAGTACATGGGGAGATCATACGAAGCCGCATGCCGCTGTGCCGTCGGCGGGGCGACAGGAGAGTGCACACTTCGGTAATGAGTAGCTATGAATTAAATAGCTAAGTTGCCATATTCTTTTGGGGCTCACTGTCAATATGGCCTAAAAATACCGCCGTATCGGCCCGGCAGGTCTTGTGTCTGGCCTGCCGGTTGGCTCGTCAGCGCTGTGCGGCTTGCACCGGCTCGGCCACGTAAATCTCGACCCGGCGGTTGGCGTTGCGGCCCTGCACGGTGGCGTTGTCGGCCACCGGTTCGCGGGAACCCCGGCCATCAACCGCGATGCGATTGAACGCCACCCCGCGAGCGACCAAATAGTCACGCGCGCTGGCAGCACGCTCGACCGACAATGGGTTGTTGATGGCGTCGCTGCCAGTGCTGTCGGTGTGGCCGACGATGGTCACGGTGGTCACCTGGTGCTGCTGCAGGCTGGATGCAAACTTGTCCAGCACTGGTGCAAAGTTGGACTTGATGGCTGAGCGGCCCACGTCAAACGACACATCGCTCGGGATGTCCAACTTCAGCCGGTTGTCGGCGGTCTGGCTCACAGCGACACCGGTGCCCCGGGTGGCCTGCTCCATCGCGCGTTTTTGCTCCTGCATCTTCTGCGACCAGAGATAGCCCGCGCCCGCGCCCAAGGCGCCCCCAATGGCTGCGCCCCTTGCAGCCGTGCCAGAGTTGCCGGTGGCCGCGCCAATGACGGCCCCTGCTACCGCGCCAATGGCCGCACCGCGCCCGGTGTCCTGCTGGGTCTGGCTCATGTTGGTACAGGCCGACAGGCTGGCCACCACGAGGGTGACGCAGGCGACGCTGGTGACGATTTGTTTCATTTGGAGACTCCTTAAAACAACAAAGCGAAAGGCGGGAGCCTTTCGCACGCGCTGATGATAAAGCGAAGGTGTCGCCGCGTGAAGTGAAGCCGTGCCGGCCAGGTCGGGCGGACCCATGCACGACGCTGTGCTGTCCGTGCCCGTAAACTTCGGTGACCTTTCCGCCACCAGCCCATACGCACCATGAAACACACCCTTCTCGGCACCAGTGACCTCCGCGTGCCCACCATTTGCCTAGGCACCATGACCTTTGGCGAACAGGTTGCGCAGCCTCAGGCCCACGCCCTGCTGGACCACGCGCTGGCGCGCGGCGTGAACTTTTTGGACACTGCCGAGATGTATTCGGTGCCGCCCAAAGCCGAGACCTTTGGCGCCACTGAAACCATCCTTGGCAATTGGTTCGCCAGCAGGCCCGGCGTGCGACAGCAAGTGGTGCTGGCCACCAAGGTGGCGGGGCCATCGCGCAACATGCCCTGGGTGCGCGGCGGCAGCCCCAACCTCACCCCCAGCGACATCCGCGCCGCCTGCGATGCAAGCCTGAAGCGCCTGCAAACCGACGTGATTGACCTGTACCAGATCCACTGGCCGGTACGCAACGCACCGATGTTTGGCATGGCGTACTTCGACCCCAGCAAGGACAAAGAGGTCACCTCCATTCACGATCAGCTCGACGCTATGGCTGGTCTGGTCAAGGCGGGCAAGGTGCGCGCCATCGGCCTGTCCAACGAGACGCCGTATGGCGTGGCTGAGTTCGTTCGGCTGGCCGAGCAGCACGGCCTGCCACGGGTGGCCACGGTGCAAAACCCTTACTGCCTCGTAAACCGCACGGTGGAGAACGGACTGGACGAGGTCATGCACCGTCTCAACGTGTCGCTGCTGGCCTATTCGCCACTGGCATTTGGCTTGCTCACCGGCAAATACGACACAAGTGGCCTCACCGGCGAGGACGCACCAGCTGCCGGGCGACTGGCCAAGTACGAGTCCATGCGCAAGCAGCGCTGGGGCCGGCCCGAGGCGCTGGTGGCTGCCAAGCGCTACAACCAGCTCGCGCGCGACAACGGCCTCACCCCCACGCAATTGGCGCTGGCGTTTTGCTACACCAAGTGGCAGGTGGCCAGCACCATCATCGGCATCACCTCCCAG
>CAZANT010000225.1:0-4417 GCA_964486575.1 uncultured Burkholderiaceae bacterium
ACGCCCTGCGCACCCCCGACAGCGCCTTTGCCCACCTGCCAGGCTACCCCTGGGCACCCCATTACCTGAGCGACTTGCCTGCGCTCGCCGGACTGCGCCTCCACTACCTGGACGAAGGCCCGCAAGACGCCCGCCTGACCTTCCTCTGCCTGCATGGCAACCCGGCCTGGAGCTACCTGTACCGCAAGATGATCCCCACCTTCGTGGCGGCGGGCCACCGCGCGGTCGCACCCGATCTGATCGGCTTTGGCAAAAGCGACAAGCCCAAAAAGGACGCCGCCCACACGTTCACCTGGCACCGGCAGGTGCTGTTGGAATTCGCTGAACGCCTGGACCTTCGCAACGTGGTGCTGGTGGTGCAAGACTGGGGCGGCATCCTGGGCCTCACGCTGCCCATGGCTGCGCCTGAACGCTACCGCGGCCTGCTGGTCATGAACACCACCCTGACCACCGGCGATGTGCCGCTGTCGCCCGGTTTTCTGGCCTGGCGTGAGATGTGTGCCAAAAATCCGGAGTTCGACGTCGCCCGGCTGTTCGCCCGCGGCAACCCGCACCTGTCGCCCGACGAATGCGCCGCCTACATGGCGCCGTTCCCCGACAAAGGCCACCGTGCCGCACTGCGCGCCTTCCCGCCCATGGTGCCCGAGTTCCCGGACTCCGACGGTGCTGCCATCTCGCGCGATGCCCGCGACTTCTGGCAAACCCAGTGGCAAGGTCAGACCCTGATGGCCATCGGTGCGCAAGACCCGGTGCTGGGTCCGCCCGTGATGCGTGGCCTGCAGAAAATCATTGCCAGTTACGCGGCGAGTGGCCAGGAGCCGTTGGTCATTGCGCAAGGCGGTCATTTCGTACAAGAGCATGGCCAGCCGATTGCCGAGGCGGCGGTGCGCCACTTTGCGTGACTCTCCAGTGACATACTCCCCGCACCCATGAGCCATATCTACATCTACTCTCCTTCCAGTGCGGTGCGCGACAAAGCGGCCTTCAGACGTGGCCTGGCCCGGCTCCAGGCCCTGGGCCACGAGGTCGAGGTGGACGAAGCGGCGCTGGCCAGCCATCAGCGCTTTGCCGGCGACGACGCCACGCGACTTGCCGCCATCCAGCGGGCTGCTGCCAGCGATGCCGATGTGGCACTGATCACCCGGGGCGGCTACGGGCTCACCCGCATCCTGCCCTCCATTCCGTACAAGGCGGTGGCCAAAGCCATCGCCAAGGGCACCCAGTTTGTTGGGCTGAGCGACTTCACGGCCTTTCAGAACGCGTTGCTCGCCAAAACCGGTGCGGTGAGCTGGGCTGGCCCGGCGCTTGGGGAAGATTTCGGCGCCGAGGCTGGACCAGACGACATCATGGAGGCCTGTTTTGACGATCTGGCATGCGGGCAAGGCGAGGGCACCGGCTGGCAAATGCCCAAGGCCGACGCCGAGCGGCTGGTGGCTGCGCGGAGTCGACCCGGCGGGGTGTTCAGCTCCAAGGACGCCACCCTGTGGGGCGGCAACCTGTCGGTTCTGGCCAGCCTGGTTGGCACGCCCTACCTACCCGACGTGAAGGCCGGCATCTTGTTCCTGGAGGATGTGCACGAGCACCCCTACCGCATTGAGCGCATGCTGACCCAACTGCTGCATGCCGGCGTTCTGGCGAGGCAAAAGGCCATCGTGTTGGGCCAATTCACGAACTACAAGCTGGTGCCACACGACAAGGGTTTCAAACTTGCCACCGTGGTGGACTGGCTTCGCACCCAGGTCAAGGTGCCCGTCCTGGGTGGCCTGCCGTTTGGGCATGTGGCCACCAAGGTGCTGCTGCCGGTGGGCGCGCCGGTGACCCTCGCGGTGGAGGGGCGAGACGCCTTTCTGCTCTGGGGTCACCGGCACTGAGGCCTACTTCATGTCGTTTGTGAGCAGTTTCACGAGTTGTAACTTAGTAACAAAAGTTGAAATTTAATTGTTTTAAATCATAGAGTTATCGAAGTATTTAAAAGTAGAAACCAGAGTAACCAAGACACCATGCACACCTACCCATCGCACTACATCAATGGCCAGTGGGTCAAAGCCACCTCGACCAACACCCTGCCGGTGCACGACGCCAGCACCGAGGAAATCATGGCCACCGTGCCCGAGGGCACAGCCGCCGAGGCCGAGGCCGCAGTGCTCGCCGCACGGGCCGCGCAACAGGCCTGGGCCGACCTTCCGGTGGAAACCCGGGCCAGCTACATCGACAAGATCGTGGAGGGCCTGAAAGCCCGCACCGACGAGCTGGCCATGGCGATCGCCCGCGAGGTGGGCATGCCGCTCAAGATGGCCAAAATGATTCAGGTGGGCGGGCCAGTTTTCAACTGGGGCAACTTTGCCAAGGTCGCCCGCGGGTTTCAGTGGGAAGAGAAGGTGGGCAATTCGCTGGTCCTGCGAGAGCCCATCGGCGTGGTGGGTTGCATCACCCCGTGGAACTTTCCGCTGAACCAAATCACCCTCAAGGTCGCCCCGGCCTTGGCCGCTGGCTGCACCGTGGTCTTGAAGCCGAGCGAGATCGCGCCGGTCAATGCGATGATTCTGACCGAGATCATCCACGCCGCCGGCCTGCCGCCGGGGGTGTTCAACCTGGTCAACGGGCTGGGCCCGGTGGTGGGTGAGGTGCTGGCCACCCACCCCGAGGTGGACATGGTGAGCTTCACCGGCTCTACCCGCGCGGGCAAACGCGTGGGCGAGCTGGCCAGCCAAACCGTCAAACGGGTCGCGTTGGAGCTGGGTGGCAAGTCCGCCAGCGTGATCCTGCCTGATGCCGACCTCGAAGCTGCCGTAAAAGGCACGCTCAGCGCTTGTTTGCTCAACAGTGGCCAGGCCTGCATCGCCCACACCCGCATGCTGGTGCCCGAGGACCGGCTGGAAGACGTGAAGGCGCTGGTGAAAACCGCGGTGGCCAAGTTCACCGTCGGTCCCAGTCTGGACGAGGGCAGCAAACTGGGCCCATTGGTCAGCGCCGCCCAGCGTGACCGGGTGCTGGCTTTTATCCGCCAAGGCGTGGCCGAGGGGGGCGAACTGGTGGCCGGTGGCGCGGACCTGCCGGTGCCAGACAAGGGCTATTTTGTGCAACCCACGGTGTTCAGGGTCGAGCCCCACCACACGCTGGCCAAGGAAGAAATCTTTGGGCCGGTGCTGGTCATCCTGACTTACCGCAACGAAGATGAAGCCATCCAACTTGCCAACGACACCATTTATGGCCTGGGCGGGGGCGTCTGGAGCACCGACGAAGCCCACGCCATCGCGGTGGCCCGGCGCATCAAAACCGGTCAGGTGGACATCAACGGCGGGCCTTTCAATGCGCGCGCGCCTTTTGGCGGCTACAAGCAGTCGGGCAACGGTCGGGAGAACGGCAAGTATGGCTTCGAGGAATTCCTGGAGTTCAAGTCACTGCAGTTGAAGCCAGCGGCGGCCTGAAGCCCGAGGCGCCAATCCAGAGCATTCCATGTTCAAAAAAAGCACGGCCATGAACCCGCTTGCGGTGCGTCCCTGGGGTGTGCTTTTGGGTTTGGCACTCGGTGCATCGGCCATGGCCGCCCGGATCACCGACGAGCGGGTCAGCACCGGCGACGGTCCGCGCCCGTTCCTGCTCGCACAACCCGATCAGCCTTTGGCGGGCCCGCGCCCCCTGGTACTGGTGCTGCATGGCCATGGGGGCAGTGCTGCCCAGGCTTTGGGCCAGAAATTGGGTGCTTCTCCGCTGGCGGTGTGGCTGCAGATCGCGGACCGCGAGGGGGTGCTGGTGGCGGCGCTGGACGGCAGCAAGGCGGGCGACGGCAAGGCGGGTTGGAACGATTGCCGGCGGGACGCGCCCGGTAACCCGCCCACGGACGACGTGGCTTTTGCGGCAGCGGTCGTGCAAAAGCTGGTGGGGGCCGGGCGGGTGGACCCGCAAAAGGTGTATGCCATGGGCATGTCCAATGGCGCGATGATGACCTATCGGCTGGCGCAGGAGCTCAACCCGCCGTTGGCGGGTTTTGTCGCGGTGTCCGGCCTGATGGCTTCGGACAGCCGCTGCGCTCTACCGCAGTCTCGACCGGTTCCCGCCATGGTCATCGCCGGGACCGAGGACCCGCTGGTGCCCTACCAAGGCGGCCAGGTAAGCGTTGGGGGGGTACGGCGCGGCGGCGTGCTGGGAGCCGAAGCCACGTTGGCGGCGCTGTTGCGGGTCAATCAGAACACCGCGCCGGGCCGTCGCTCCGTGTTCGGGGTGGCGCAACAGCGCGATGGCTCCTGGGTGGAGCGGCTGGACTTCGGCGCGCCGAACGATCCGGCGCGGGTGGCGCTGCTGACGGTGCATGGCGGCGGCCACATCGAACCCAGCATTTCCCAGCAGTACCGCCCGTTCTACGAGCGGCTGGTGGGCCGCCAGAACCACGACATCGAGTCGGCCGAGGTGGCCTGGC
>CAZANT010000226.1:0-4406 GCA_964486575.1 uncultured Burkholderiaceae bacterium
AAACCTGAAGCGTTTGCATACTTCGGTATGCATGGTTTCTGTGACTTTTTTCAGCAGATTGGCCGCTTGTTGCCATGCATGCGCGGCCTGCTTCGCCGTGGGTGGCAACCGCCTTTGGCTCCTGGTTCTTCCAGGCGGCCTGCAGCAACCCAAACCGACCCAAACCGTCAAAATTGAATCAAATAGGTCTCAAGCCTCCGTAAAAGCTACAACACGAGCTATTAAATCCATAGCGTTAGTGGCGTGGTCTTCGTATTTACTTTCAGGAGTGCCGTGATGAGCAAAGCCTTGCGACTGTCAGAGAAATGGTTCCACCGTGGCCTGTGGCTGGTGGCGGTGGTGTTTGCCAGCTTTCTCATCGGACTGGGTGGCACGCTGGTGGGCGACCTGCCGCAGGTCGAGCGCAGTCAGCGCCTGGAAGACTTCATGGACCGACCCCAGGCCGACGCGGCGCGGGCACAAATCAAGGCGGCGCAACGCGCGGAAAAAGAGGCCGACGATGCGCTCGATCAGGCCAACCTCAAACTGAAGGCGGCCCAGGCCGACGCGGCGGGCGCCCGCGAGACGTTCAGCAACTGGCTGGCGACCCGCCGCGCCACCGAGCGGCCCGAGCGGGACGACGAACTCCTGGCCCGCAGCGCCGCGATCGACCAACTCAAGGCCGCCGAGCGCCAAGCGCTGGCCAAGGTGGAGGACCAGCAACAGCGGGCGCTGGATGCACAACAAAGCGCCGCCCGGGCGCAGGAGCGCCTGAACGAGTTGCAACAGGCAGGGCAGACGGGCCTGAGCGCTGCGCTGCAAGCGCAGGAACTCCGGGTGTTTGGCTACCGGCTGGCGCTCACCCTGCCGCTGCTGGTGCTGGCGGGCTGGCTGTTCGTGAAGCAGCGCAAAAGCACCTGGTGGCCGTTTGTCTGGGGCTTCATTTTCTTTGCGCTGTTTGCCTTCTTTGTGGAACTGGTGCCCTACTTGCCCAGCTACGGCGGTTACGTGCGTTATCTAGTGGGTATTGTGATCACCGTGCTGGTGGGGCGTCAGGCCATCATCGGCTTGAACCGTTACCTGGAGCGGCAAAAGCTGGCCGAGCAAAAACCCGACGCCCAGCGGCGGGAAGAACTCAGCTACGACGTGGCGCTGGCGCGCCTGGCTAAAAACGTGTGCCCAGGTTGCGAGCGTGCGGTGGATCTGAAAGACAAGGCGCAAGACTTTTGCCCGCACTGCGGCATTGGTTTGTTTGACTGCTGTGGCCATTGCCAGACACGCAAGAACGCGTTCTCGCGTTTCTGCCAGGCTTGTGGCAGGGCGGCCCGGTCGGTTGCATGAGCGCGGCGGAAGTCACACACGCACAGTTCTTGCGTGGTAGTGTCCGCAGTCGTTCAGCAAGCACCAACCACAGGACATTTTCATGCGTTCCCTCAATTTCATCGGTGGCGAAAAAGGCGGCGTTGGCAAGTCGGTCACCGCCCGGCTGCTGGCCCAGTACTTCATCGACCACAACCGGCCCTTCGTTGGTTTTGACACCGACCGTTCCCACGCCTCCTTCAGTCGCTTTTACGCCGACTACGCCTCGCCGGTGGTGATCGACAGCTTCGAGAGTCTGGACGCGGTGGCCACCGTGTTTGAGGACGAAGCCGGTGAGACCGTGCCGCGCAGCGTGGTGGTGGACCTGGCCGCGCAGACTGCTGCGCCACTGGCCCGTTGGGTCAACGACTCCGACCTGCTGGGGCTGTTGGCCGAGATGGGCGTGGCGGTGAACTTCTGGCACCTCGCTGACGCCGGCAAGGAATCGGTCGACCTGCTGGAGCGCCTGGTGGACACCTACTGCAGCGGGCCCAACTACATCGTGGTGAAGAACCTGGGCCGGGGCAGCGACTTCTCATTGCTAGACGCCTCACCCGCAATGCACAAAGCGCAGGCGCTGGGTGCGCGGGTGGTGTCGCTAACCCAACTGCACGAGGCCAGCATGCGCAAAATCGACCGCCAAAATGCCAGCTTCTGGTCGGCCGTCAACGGCCGTACCGGCACAGACGCCCTGGGACTGCTGGAACGCCAGCGTCTGAAAACCTGGCTTCGCAACACCTACGCGACGCTGGACAGCCTGCCGTTGTAAGGCGGGCGCGGGCGGCTCACACACCCCTTGCACGGTCGGCGTGGAACTGCTTCACGTAGGCGGCGAAGCGGCCCGCTTCCAGCGCCTCACGCACTTCGCGCATCAGGTTGAGGAAGTAGTGCAGGTTGTGGATGCTGGCCAGCATGGGCCCCAGCATCTCACCGCAGCGGTCCAGGTGATGCAGGTAGGCGCGGCTGAAGCCGCCCTGTCCAGAAGGCTGGGTGTCGTCGTTCGCGTACGCCGCGCCAAAGCCTTTGCAGGTGTAGCAGGTGCAGGTCTCGTCCAGGGGCCTCTCGTCGGTCTTGTGGCGGGCGTTGCGGATCTTGAGGTCGCCAAAACGCGTGAACAAATGCCCGTTGCGCGCGTTGCGGGTGGGCATGACGCAGTCGAACATGTCGATGCCGTTGCTCACGCCTTCGATCAAATCCTCCGGCGTGCCCACGCCCATCAGGTAGTGCGGTTTGTGGGCTGGCAATTTGGGGCCGATGTGCTGCAGCACACGCACCATGTCTTCTTTGGGCTCACCCACGCTCAGGCCACCAATGGCCACGCCGGGTAAATCGAGCGCCTCCAGTCCGGCCAGCGATTCGTCGCGCAGGTTCTCGAACATGCCACCCTGCACGATGCCGAACAGCGCGTTGGGGCTGGGCTTGTCGGCCTGCAGCCGGGCGAACTCGTCCTGGCAGCGTTTGGCCCAACGAAGGCTGAGTTCCATGGACACCCGGGCTTCGGCTTCGGTGGTGATGTGGCCCTTGGTGTCGTAGGGCGTGCACTCGTCGAACTGCATCACGATGTCGCTGTTCAGCACGGTCTGGATCTGCATGCTGACCTCTGGGGTGAGGAAGAGCTTGTCGCCGTTGACCGGCGAGGCGAACTTGACGCCTTCTTCCGAGATCTTGCGCATCTCGCCCAAGCTCCACACCTGGAAGCCGCCCGAGTCGGTGAGGATGGGTTTGTGCCAGTTCTCAAAGCGGTGCAAGCCGCCGAACTGCTGCAACACGTCCAGTCCCGGCCGCAGCCACAAATGGAAGGTGTTGCCCAGGATGATTTGCGCGCCCATCTCGTCGAGCGAGCGCGGCATCACGCCCTTGACCGTACCGTAGGTGCCCACCGGCATGAAGATCGGCGTTTCCACCACGCCGTGGTTGAGCGTCAGGCGGCCGCGGCGGGCGTGGGTGGTGGTGTCTTTGGCGATCAGTTCAAAGTGCAGCATGGGCGACGTCCGAAGCGGTTGCGTTGGGGGCGGGGTGCAGGCGCTGCAGCAGCATGGCGTCGCCATAGCTGAAGAAGCGGTAGCGCTGGGCGATGGCGTGCTGGTACAACGCCATCACATGCGCGTGCCCCGCCAAAGCGCTGACCAGCATCATCAGCGTGGACTTGGGCAGGTGGAAGTTGGTGATCAGCACGTCCACCACCTGAAAGTCAAAACCGGGGGTGATGAAGATGGCGGTGTCGCCGGTGGTCTGGCCGGTACGGGCCCACGACTCCAATGTGCGCACCGTGGTGGTCCCGACCGCCACCACGCGGCCACCGCGCGCGCGGCAATCGGCAATCGCCTGCACCGTTTCGGCTGGGATGTTGAACCACTCGCTGTGCATGTGGTGTTCGGCCAGGTTGTCGGTCTTCACCGGCTGGAAGGTGCCCGCCCCCACGTGCAGCGTCACGCTGGCGCGCTCCACTCCCCGGGCAGCGAGCTCGGCCAGCAGGGGCTCGTCAAAGTGCAACGCGGCGGTGGGCGCGGCCACCGCGCCCGGGTGTTTGGCGAACACGGTCTGGTAGCGGCGTTCGTCGTCTTCTGAGTCGGTGTGTTCGATGTAGGGTGGCAGCGGCACGTGGCCGTGCTGGGCCATCAGCGTGTACGGGTCGTCGCCCGCCGCGTTGGCCAGCACAAACTGGAACAAGCGCCCCTCGGCATCGGGCCAGCGCCCCACCAGCGTGGCCATGAAGCCACCGTCCATCTGCAGCGTGGTGCCGGGCAGAGGCTTCTTGCTGACCTTCAGGTGGGCCACCACCTGGTTGCCGGGCAGCACGCGCTCCACCAGCATCTCCACCTTGCCGCCGGTGGGCTTTTCGCCGAACAAGCGCGCCTTGATGACCTGGGTGTCGTTGAACACCAGAAGGTCGCCAGGATTCAGCAGGCTGGGCAGGTCGCGAAAGACGCGGTCCACCGGGGTGGCGGCAGTACCGTCCAGCAGGCGGGATCCGGTTCGCTCGGGGGCGGGGTGCTGGGCCACCAGCTCGGGCGGCAGGTCGAAGTCGAAATCGCTGACGGTGAAGGTGCGCATGGGCTTGAGGGTTG
>CAZANT010000227.1:0-4387 GCA_964486575.1 uncultured Burkholderiaceae bacterium
GCTGTCGGTCCAGCGCGTCCAGCACCAGGGCGCGCAACGCGCGGGCCGCGTCACACTGGTGCGGTAACTGTTCATTGTTCTTGACCAGTACCGCCTGGCTACCGGCACTGGCACGCCCGTCACTCCAGGGAGCTGTGGCCAGCAGGGTTTGGGTGTGTTGAAGCTCGGCGGGCGTGAGGACTTCTGGAACTTTCAGCAGCATGGCGGACATTGTGTCGGTAAAACAGAAAAGCCGATCGTTGGGGAGATCGGCTTTCGGGCAGGGGCTTGCCTGTCAAAACTTAGCTGTCAGGCTGACGTACAGCAAGCGACCGGCGCCGGGAATGTAGTGGCCGCGGTACAGAGACTCACCATACAGCTTGTTGGTTAAGTTGCTGAGGTTGGCTTTGATCAAAAACTGTTCGTTGATCTTGTACTCAGCGAGCAGGTCCGCAGTGACGAAGCCTGGCACATCGAAGTAAGGTGCTGTCACGTCGGCAGGCGCCTGTCGGCTACGGATGTTCAGACCACCACCCAGACGCCATTGGGGCGTGAGCTGATACGTACTGAACACAGTGCCGCTGTGTTTGGGGCTGAGTCCAGGTCGGTCGCCCACGCGGTTGCCCACTGTGTTGACGGTGGATGCGGCATTGTCCACTACGGCAATCGGAAGCCATGTGTAGGAAGCAAAGACCTCCCATTGGGGGCTGGGGCGGCCCGCCACGTCAATCTCAAAACCGGTTGCGTGGCGTTTGCCAGACAGCAACAGGCGGGTGGCCGCTGTGTCTGGGTCGGTATTTCTCTCGTTGGTTTTGGTAGTGCGGAACACGGCCAGGCGTGTTGTAAACCGCTTGTCTGACGAGTCCAGCTTTGCCCCCAATTCGATGTTTTCGCTTTGTTCTGGCGGCGTGTTGGCGCCCAAGGCGTTGTACGAATAGGTGTCGCCTGACGTATTGAAAGAGGTACCGTACGAAAAGTGGAAAGACGCCAGTTCGCTGGGCTGGTACAGGACCCCGACACGCTTACTGACCTCGGAGATTTTTTGCCTGAAGTTGGTTGTAGTTGTGGGGCCGGGCGCTGCTGGATTGGTTGGAATTGTGAACAGGTCGTAGTCGCCGTCCAATCGGTCGTAGCGTAAGCCACCAAGCAGTTTCCAATGCGGGGCAATCTGCACCAGGTCCTGAGCGTAGAGGCCAATGTTCTTGGCGAGGAACTCGTTGCCTACGCGGAAGACGCGTGAGTCTTCGGCAATGGCGCGGCCATCGTTCGGCGTGCCCGCAGTGGTGGGTGGAGGCGTTAAGGTCACGCCACCCTGGGCTGCGTTTCTGGCGGCGTACACCGTCTTTTCCTCTTGGGCGAAATCCACACCGGTTTGCAGTGTGTGTTTGACGCCAAGAGCATCGAATTTTGCACTCAGGTCGGATTGGGCGTGAACGGTTCTGAACTCCTGGACTTTGAGTTGACTGTTGCGGTTGAACACCGTGTTTGACCCGAAATTGGACAGGTCTGCAGCCAGTCCGCCAGGTTGTTGGCTCGCGGCCGCGAAACGTACCGTGACGGCACGCTGGTCGCGCTCGAACTCACCGACGCGAATCTGACTGACCAGTTCGTTGCCGTTGCCAAATCGGTGTGTGTGGCTGAAACGCGCCACCTTGGCTCCACCATCGTTGCGGTCGCTGGCCAAGCCATAGTAAGCGTCTGGTGCCAGACTGCCGATGATCGTGTTCGCTGCCTGCGTGTCCGCGGCGCGTGGGCGGATGTAGGGCAGCCCGTAGTTGATTCCGTTGTTGTTGTTCAGGTAGTAGAGGCTGGCCAGCAACTCGTCTGAGGTACCGATGCCCCAGCGGTAGGACAGGGCCATGCCTTCTTTGTCCAGACTGCTGCCGCTGCCGTTGTTGTCCGCCCGGGTTCGCATTGCGGTGATGCGCAAGCCGGCGTCCGGGTTGGTATTGATGTTGAAGTCCCCGACGATACGCCGGTACTTGTGGCTGCCCAGTGTGGTGGTAACTTCGTTCTCGTCCACTGTTCGTGGGATTTTGCTCACTTGGTTGACTGCGCCGCCTGTGGAGCCGCGACCAAAAAGCAGCGAAGCTGATCCCCGAAGCACTTCAACCCGGTCCAGGTTAAAAGTGTCACGGTCATAAAAGGCGGGGTCACGAATGCCATCGAGGAAGATGTCGCCTGTGCCTGCCAGAGAAAAGCCACGCAGGCGAATGTCTTCTTCACCGCCTTCGGCTGCGAGAAAGGTCACGCCTGAAGTTTGACGCAAAGCGTCTTTCACCGTGTCTAGGTTGCGGTCATTGATGAGTTTTTCGGTCACCACCGTGATTGACTGGGGAATGTCACGCAGGGCTTGTTTGCCTTTGCCGATGGTGGTGGTGGTGGCGCGAAACGCGTCTTTGCCCAACTCAGCCTCCCGCTTGTCGGTGACCGTGACTTGTTTGAGTGTCTGGCCTTCTCCCGGGGGCACAGGGTTTGGGGTTGTTTGCGCCACCACCGTCGCACTTTCAGTGGTTGCAGGAGCGACGGTGCCGGTGACTGCGCTGGGTGTTGCTTCTTCGGCGCTTTGAGCCCAGCCGGACACAGAGGCGGCCAGTACCAGCGCGCTCAATGGCAGCCGTGCATACCCCGCAGCCGAAGGTGTGCTGGGGCAAGGGTGGGTGAATTGTTTTGCCAAGATGGCCTCCGTGATGTCGAGCCGTTTGGCTCGGTGGTGATCAGAGGCTGGCTGGCGTGCCGATTGGCGCGATGCGTGGCTTGCGACTGTGCAGGTCGCCAGTTTAGTTTAAATGGGAACGATTCTCGTCAAGATTGGCCATTTCGCACGACGCCGTTGGTTTTTTGCAACCAATGGCGCCGGGAAACAAGTTCTACACAACCTGGGCAATCGAGGCGCAGACGTGATCAATATTTTTGCTGTTCAGCGCAGCCACACACATGCGTCCCGTATCGGTTCCATAAACGCCAAACTCGTTACGCAGACGCACCATCTGGTCCTTGCTCAGGCCGGAGTAGCTGAACATGCCAATTTGGGTGGTAATAAAGTCCATGTTCTGCGTCACACCAGCCGCTTTGAGACCGTCGACCAGCTTCTGGCGCATGGCTTTGATACGGACACGCATTTCGCCAAGCTCTTTTTCCCACAGCGCGCGCAGCTCGGGGTTGTTTAGTACGGCAGCCACCACAGCCCCGCCATGGGTGGGTGGGTTGCTGTAGTTCGTGCGAATCACAATCTTGAGTTGACTCAGGACGCGGTCGGCTTCGGCCTTGTTGTCGCACAACACGCTCAGTGCACCCACGCGTTCGCCATAAAGGCTGAAGCTCTTGCTGAAACTGGTCGAGACAAAAAAGCTCAGGCCAGCATCCACGAATTTGGCGATCACGGCGCCGTCTTCGGCGATGCCATGGCCGAAGCCCTGGTAGGCCATGTCCAAGAAGGGCACGAGGTTTTTGGCCTTGACTACGGCTACCACCCGGTCCCACTGTGCAGGGGTGATGTCGTAGCCAGTGGGGTTGTGGCAGCAGGCGTGCAGAACAACGACTGTGCCCGCCGCCGCAGCGCTGAGCGCATCCAGCATGCCATCGAAGTTCACGCCACGGGCGGCGGCGTCATAGTACGGATAGGTGTCCACCGCGAAGCCGGCGTTGGTAAACAACGCACGATGGTTTTCCCAGCTGGGATCGCTGATCAATACAGTGGCGTTCGGGTTCAGCCGTTTCAGGAAATCCGCGCCAACTTTGAGACCGCCCGTCCCACCGATCGCCTGGATGGTGGCGACGCGGCCCGACTTCACCGGCTCGCTGTCGGCGCCGAAAACCAAGCCCTTGACGGCAGCGTCGTAGGCGGCGATGCCGTCGATGGGCAGGTAGCCACGCGCCTTGGGGGACACCATCATCGCTTTCTCAGCCGCTTGTACACAGGCGAGCAAGGGCAGTTTGCCGTTGTCGTCGTAATAAACGCCCACACCGAGGTTGACCTTGGCGGGGTTGGCGTCGGCGTTGAACTGCTCGTTGAGCCCCAGAATGGGGTCGCGCGGGGCCATTTCGACGGCGGTGAAAAGAGACATGAAGGGTCCTTGGGAGGTGGTGGTGTCAAAAGGTGCTGTGGCGCGGGGCGAGGCCTGAGCGCGCGGTCCGAAGGTGTTGTACGCTGTCGGGTTGGCCCAATTTTAAGGGTTGTCCCGAGGTCGCCCCATGTCCGAGATCGCAGAAGTCATCCCCGAGCCGCGCCAAGGCACATTCGTGAGTTTTCCGGATTCGCCTTTTGAGCTGTTCCAGCCGTACCCGCCGGCTGGCGATCAGCCAGCGGCGATCGCCAAGTTGGTGGAGGGCTTGCGCGATGGCGAGGTGTTCCAGACCCTCCTGGGAGTGACCGGCTCCGGCAAGACCTTCACCATGGCCAACGTGA
>CAZANT010000228.1:0-4383 GCA_964486575.1 uncultured Burkholderiaceae bacterium
CCCCCGGCCCGGCACCGACAGCAGACCTGCGGGCTTGTCGAAAACCAACAAGGCGTCGTCAAGGTAGAGCGGCTGGAGGTCGTTGGAGAAGGTCAAAACACCGTCCAAAACACCCCCGGAAGGAAGTTTCCAGGGGAAAAATGCCTAAGGCCCTAATGAAACCTTGCGAGTTAGCTATAGATTACGTAGCAGATGGACTGGCCTTACTGCGCGGTCCAGCCGCCGTCCACCTGCCAGGCCACGCCTCGTACGTTGTTGCCTGCGGGGGAGCACAAGAAAACGGCCAGTTCACCCAACTCCTCTGGGGTGGTGAACTGCAGGGATGGCTGTTTCTCGCCCAGCAACTCGTTCTTGGCCTCTTCGTTGGTTTGGCCTTTGGCGGCCGCGCGCGCGTCCACCTGTTTTTGCACCAGGGGCGTCAGCACCCAGCCGGGGCAGATGGCGTTACTGGTCACGCCAGTGGTGGCGGTCTCCAGTGCCACCGACTTGGTGAAGCCGACGATGCCGTGCTTGGACGCCACATAGGCCGACTTCTGCGCCGAAGCCACCAGCCCGTGCGCGGAGGCGACGTTGATGATGCGGCCCCAGTTGGCGGCGCGCATGGCGGGCATGGCCAGTCGGGTGGTGTGAAAGGCGCTCGTGAGGTTGATGGCGATCACCGCGTCCCACTTCTCGACTGGGAAATCCTCCACATTGGCCACGTGCTGGATACCAGCGTTATTGACCAGAATGTCTACCTTGCCGAAGGTCGCCGCGGCCTGCTTCATCAGGTCTTCAATCTCTGCGGGTTTGCTCATGTCGGCACCGTGGTAGAGGACTTTCACACCGTGCGCGGCCACTTCGGCCTTGGGACCTTCGGCGTCGCCAAAACCGTTCAGCACGATGTTGGCACCCTGGCGGGCCAGGCTCAGCGCAATGCCGAGGCCGATGCCGCTGGTGGAGCCGGTGACAAGGGCGGTTTTGCCTACAAGCGAGCGGGTGGTCATGGGTGTTCTCCAGATGAATTACGATGCATTGGTCAATGTGCAAGTGACAATCGAAACGCGGTTCTCAAAGACCCATTATCCAGACCTTGGTGCCAATTTGTGCACCGCACCAGAATATGAGCGAACCCCGCCTGCACTACATCACCTGCCCAGACGCCCATGGCGGTCACCGGATGGCCTTTTGGGAGTGGAACGCCACCGGTCTGCCGCATCACCCGCACCTCGTTGTGTGCGTGCACGGCCTCTCGCGTCAGGGTCGCGACTTCGATACGTTGGCCCGGGCGCTCAGCAGCAGGGCCAGGGTGGTCTCGGTGGATGTGGTCGGCCGCGGTCAGAGTGACTGGCTAAAGGACCCGGCCGGCTACCAGGTGCCCACTTACGCGGGCGATATGTTGACGCTCCTCCACCACCTGCAGCCCAAGACGCTGGACTGGGTCGGCACCAGCATGGGCGGGCTGATCGGCATGGCAGTGACTGGAACACCGGGCCTGCCGTTGCCTGTGCCGGTGCGCAAACTGGTTCTGAACGATGTGGGGCCGGTGCTAGAGCTCCAGGCGTTGCAGCGGATTGGCACCTACATCGGCAAGACCGGCCATTTCGCCACACTGCAGCAAGCCGCCGACGCGCTTTGGGCCATCTCGCAAGGCTTTGGCCCGCACACACCGGCCCAATGGCTGGACCTGTCGCGCCACATGGTCAAGCCCGAAGGCGGCGGGTTCACGCTTCACTACGACCCGGCCATTGGCGATGCGTTCCGCAACGTCACGGCCGAGTCGGTCGCCCAGGGCGAAGCGGCCCTGTGGGCACTGTACGACCACATCGGCGCCGATACCCTGTTGCTGCGGGGCGCGCAGTCGGACCTGCTTTCCTCCGACACCGCGTTGGCGATGACCCAGCGCGGACCCAAGGCTCGTCTGGTCGAATTCACTGGCGTGGGCCATGCCCCCATGCTTGTGGCGGACGACCAGGTACGGGCGGTCAAGGACTTTTTGTTCGGCTGAGGTCAGGACAGCCAGTCCATGAAGAGAGAGCCCGCCACCGTTGGTGCCAGTTTGGCCACGCCGCTGCCCGAACTGATTGCCGCCACCAGCGCCAGCCTGCCCGTGGAAGCCGACGCCAAAGCCCGCGCGCGGACGTTCGCCGAACCCCTGATTGCTGGTGAAACGCTGGACACTGGCGAGAACACCCTGGCCCATGCCGACGCGGTGGCCCGGATTCTGGCGGACATTGGCGGGTCGGAGGCGATGCAGGCGGCCAGTTACCTGGTGTACGCGTGCGAGCACCTGAATCGGCCATTGGAGGTCATCACCAAGGCCTTTGGTCCCAACTACGCCGCACTCGCGGTAGAAACCACCCAGCTGGTGCGGGTGCAGCGCCAGGCGCGGCAGACCCAGGCCAGTGGTCAGGCCACTGCGGTGCCCATGGCGCAGAGCGCCGCCGCACAAACCGAGAACGTGCGCAAGATGCTGCTGGCGTTTTCGCGCGACTTACGGGTGGTGCTGCTGCGCCTGGCCTCCCGGCTGCAAACCTTGCGCCATTACGCTGCTACACGTCTGCCGGTGCCGCCCAGCCTGGCCCGTGAGTCCCTTCAGGTGTTCGCGCCCTTGGCCAATCGCCTCGGCATCTGGCAGATCAAGTGGGAGCTGGAAGACCTCGCGTTTCGCTTTCTGGAACCCGACACCTACCGAGAGGTCGCGCGGCTGCTGGATGAAAAACGCGTGGAGCGTGAGGCCTATGTCGAGCAACTCCGCCAAAGGCTGGAGGTCCAGCTGCGCCAACAGGGGGTGATGGCCACGGTGCAGGGGCGGCCCAAACACATCTACAGCATCGTCCGCAAAATGCGGGGCAAGTCGCTGGGCTTTGGGCAAGTGCACGACATTCGCGCCCTGCGGGTGGTGGTGCCCACCGTGGCCGATTGCTACGCCGCTCTCAGCTGGGTGCATGCCCAGTTGCCACCGGTCCCCAATGAGTTCGATGACTACATTGCCAAGCCCAAGGCGAACGGCTACCAGTCGCTGCACACCGTGGTCCGCAACGAGCAGGGTTTACCGATAGAGGTACAGATCCGCACACAGGCCATGCACGACCATGCTGAACACGGCGTGGCGGCCCATTGGGCCTACAAAGAAGCGGGCAGCAAGGGCTACAGCGGCGTCTCGGCCAGTGGAGCGTACGACGCCAAGATTGCGGTGCTGCGCCAACTGCTGGCGTGGGAGCGCGACCTGTCGGGTGGCGACGGTCACCAGGGCTTGTTTGACGACCGCATCTACGTGTTGACACCCGACGCCGCCATCGTGGAGTTGCCCCAGGGCGCCACGCCAGTGGACTTTGCCTACAGCGTTCACACCAGCCTCGGCCACCGTTGTCGCGGCGCGCGGGTGGACGGCGCGATGGTACCGCTCAACACGCCGCTGCAAAACGGCCAGACGGTCGAGGTCAGTACGGTCAAAGAGGGCGGGCCATCGCGCGACTGGCTCAATGCCGAGCTGGGCTTTCTGGTCAGTCACCGCGCCCGCGCCAAGGTGCGGGCCTGGTTCAACGCGCAGCAGCAGCATGAAACCACAGCCCGAGGCCGCGAGGCGGTGGAAAAGCTGCTGCAACGCGAAGGCAAGACCGCGGTGAAACTGGACGACCTGGCGTCACAACTCGGTTTCAAGTCGGCCGATGACCTGTTCCACGTCGTCGGCAAAGACGAGTTTTCACTGCGCAGCATCGAGGCGTTGTTCAAACCCGCCGAGCCGGTGGTGCCACAAGACGAGTTCTTGCTGCTCAAGCGATTCCGCCATGGCGAAAAGGTCGCCAGCGCTTCCAGCAAAGGTGGTGTGCTGGTGGTGGGCATCGATTCACTGATGACGCAACTCGCCAAGTGCTGCAAGCCCGCGCCGCCGGACGACATCTTGGGTTTTGTCACCCGCGGCAAAGGCGTCAGCGTACACCGCGCCGACTGCAGTAACTTTCGTGAAATGGTCGCCCGCAACGGCGAGCGCGTGATCGAGGTTGAATGGAGTGGCTCTAAATCCAGCGAGGCCGCGGTTTATCCGGTGGATGTGGCAGTGGAGGCCACCGACCGGCAGGGCTTGTTGCGCGACATTTCCGAGGTCTTTGCCCGAGAGAAAATGAACGTCATTGGCGTTCAGACCCAGACCGTGAAGGGTACGGCGTGGATGACCTTCACCGTTGAGGTGGCCGACGCCGGTCGGCTCCGCCATGTGATGGCGCAAGTCAACGGCGTGGCCAATGTACGTTCGACACGGCGCCGGTAGGGGCCGGGCTGTTTGGCTGCTGCTATAATTTGAGGCTGAATTAACTCAGGCGCGTAGCTCAGCTGGTTAGAGCACCACCTTGACATGGTGGGGGTCGTTGGTTCGAGTCCAATCGCGCCTACCAACAACATTCG
>CAZANT010000229.1:0-4377 GCA_964486575.1 uncultured Burkholderiaceae bacterium
AATCTTCATGTCCTCGGCCGAGTCGATGGCCACGCCGGCCTTGCCCACGTCGCCGGTGACGCGCGGGTGGTCGCTGTCGTAACCGCGGTGGGTGGCCAGGTCGAACGCGACCGACACGCCTTGCGCGCCGGCAGCTAGCGCCTTGCGGTAAAACGCATTGGATTCTTCAGCAGTGGAAAAACCGGCGTACTGGCGGATGGTCCAAGGCCGCACCGCGTACATGGTGGCCTGCGGGCCGCGCAGGTAGGGCTCAAAGCCGGGCAGTGTGTTTGTGTGGTGCAGGCCCTGGATGTCTTCGGCCGTGTACAGCGGCTTGACGGTGATGCCATCGGGCGTCACCCAGTTCAGCGCATCGACGTCGCCACCCGGTGCCGATTTGGCGGCCGACTTGGCCCAGTCGGCCAGACTGGCGGGTTTGAATTCAGGGTTGGAAGAGCTCATACAACGGACTTTCGCACGGGTTTTGATGGCGGCATAAGTTTACATTATTCATAATTATTGATGCAAAATTGCGTTCGCCCTACAATTTAAGCCATGTCTGCCCTGACCTTGACCCCCCGCGCACTCTACGAAGAGGTGGCCGAATTGCTGCGCCAGCGCATCTTTTCACGCGAGCTGGAGCCCGGCAGCTGGATTGACGAGATGAAGCTGGCCGAGGCGTACGGCATCAGCCGGACCCCGCTGCGCGAGGCCCTGAAGGTGCTGGCCGCCGAAGGCCTGATCACCATGAAGGTGCGGCGCGGCGCCTACGTCACCGAGGTCTCGGAAACCGACTTGGCCGACGTGTTTCACCTGCTGGCCCTGCTCGAATCAGACGCTGCCGGGGTGGTGGCCGCCCGCGCCACCGACACCCAAATGGAAGACCTGCAGGCGCTGCACGCCGAGCTGGAGGCCGCTGCCCGACCTGGCCGGCAGGATCGCGAGCGTTTTTTTGAGATCAACGAGCGCTTCCACAGACGCCTGTTAGAAATTGCCAACAACCGCTGGCGCGACCAGATGGTGGCCGACATGCGCAAGATGATGAAGCTCAACCGCCACCATTCTTTGCTCAAGTCGGGACGGTTAGAAGAGTCCCTGGCCGAGCACAGGGCGCTGATGGCGGCGCTGCTGGCACGGGACCCTGCCGCCGCGGTTCAACGCATGCAAGAACACTTCCAGCACGGGTTGGAAGCAGCCGCCTAGCTACAGCAAACATAGCGCTATCACCTGAATCGACCGGAGCTTCAGGCGAATTTGGTGAGAAATTCAGCACCGAAGGCCCATAGCGGCCGCCCCAGCGGCGACCTCAGGAAGTCTCAGCCATGCAGGTCACTGGCGCGTGGGCCAGTGCCATCACCTTGCGCGGGTCCATGCCTTTCAGGCGGTGATCGCTCCACACCTGCCGCCAGCGTCGCGCACCGGGCAAGCCATTGCGCAACCCCAGCATGTGCCGTGCAATGCTGCTCCAGGCGGTACCGTGCTGCGCCGCCTCACGTGCCATGTAGTCGGCCATTTGGGCCTCCACCGTCTCGCGAGTACGGTTTTCGGGCGGTGCGCCAAAAAATGCGCTGTCCCATGCCGTCAGCCACCATGGGTTGTGGTACGCCTCACGGCCCACCATCACGCCGTCCACCACCATCAAATGCTCGGCCACCTGTTCGCTGGTTGTGATGCCGCCGTTGATGCTGATGGTGAGGCCGGGAAAGTCCTGTTTCAGCTGGTGCACCAGCGCGTAACGCAGCGGTGGCACCTCGCGGTTTTCCTTCGGACTCAGCCCCTTGAGCCACGCGTTACGTGCGTGCACGATGAATGTGCTGCAACCCGCCTCGCTAACCGCGCCCACAAAGTCGCGCACGAACCCGTAGTTTTCGGTTTGGTCAATGCCTATCCGGTGCTTCACCGTCACCGGCACGCGCACCACGTCCACCATGGCCTTGACGCAGTCGGCCACGAGCTGCGGTTCGGCCATCAGGCAAGCTCCAAACGCGCCGCGTTGGACCCGCTCGCTGGGGCAACCGCAGTTGAGATTGACCTCGTCGTAGCCCCACTGCTCCCCCAAGCGCGCACTGTGCGCCAGGTCAACCCGGTCGCTGCCACCCAGTTGCAAAGCCAGCGGGTGCTCTTCAGCGTTGAAGCGCAGATGCCGCGCCACGTCGCCATACACCAACGCTCCGGTGGTCACCATCTCGGTGTACAGCAGGGCGTGGCGTGACAGCAGCCGGTGAAAGTAGCGGCAATGGCGGTCGGTCCAGTCCATCATGGGGGCGACCGACAGCGTGTGTGAGGGGGTGTTCAATCGTCAGGCAAGGCAGGTGGTTAGACACTCAATTTTGACAGCAACCCATCCCGCTTCGGCGCGCGGTGGCTTGGTTCTGCGCCTTGCCTGAAGGCTACGGTCCGCTTGGCGGCTAGCGCGGCGTGTACCGACTGTCGCTACCATAGACAACTGCCCAACCTCCTTGCGTTGCCCATGCACACGGGTTTTTACGAAACGACCACCATGACGTCTCGGCTTCATCCCGCCAGAACTGTGTTGACCTTGCTGCCGGCTGTGCTGTTGAGCGCCTGCGCCATCACATCGCGCCCGCCCAGCGCTGGCACGGCCGCTCCGGCGCCCACGGCCACATCGCAGACCGCGCCGGTCCGACCGGCGCCTTCGTTCGGCCCGCCACCCGCCGCGGCGGCCACACCGGCGCCCAATTTCCCGATCTTCCAGCCCCCGCCGGCACCTGCGCCGGTCGTGGCCCAACCGCCTGCGTCGGCCTCCAGCCCTCCGGTGGCCGCCCGCTTTACCGAACCCAGGGTGCCCTACAGCACACCCGGCCTGCAGCCTGGGCGCAACAGCTTCACCAATCAGAGCGAACTGCAAGCCTGGTTACGGGACCTGGCGGTCTTTGCTACCACTCCGGGTGGCCCGGTCGCCCAGTTGGTGAACTACGGTCAATCGCAGCGCAACGATACGCTCGACGCACTGGTGGTCACCCGCAGTCCCACCACGCCAGACGCGCCCAGCCTGCTCGCTTCGGGCCGCCCCACGGTGCTGCTGGTGGGACAACAGCACGGCGATGGGCCGGCCTCAGCCGAGGCGCTGATGGTGGTGGCGCGTGAGCTGGTGCGCGGCAACCTTCGCAGCGTGTTGGAGCGGGTCAACGTCGTCGTGGTCCCACGCGCCAATCCTGACGGTGCCGCCGTGGCTGCCACCCTCACCGCTCGGGGAATTGACCTGGCCGAGGACCATCTGCTACTGAGCACGCCGGAGGCCCGTACCCTGGCCATGCTGGTGCGCAGCTACCGCCCCACCGTGGTGGTGGACGTGCGCGAGTACGCCGCCATCGGCCCCATGCTGCAGAAGTTTGGCGCCCTGCCCCGGGCCGACGCGCTGCTGCAAAACGCCAGTGCAGCCAATCAGCCCGAATTCCTGAGCCGCGCCGCCGAAGAATGGCTGCGCCAACCGATGGTCGCTGCACTCAAGGCGCAGGGTCTGACTCACGAGTGGTCCCACACCACCTCGCCCGACCTGCAGGACCGGGTGGTCAGCATGGGGGGCACCCAACCTGGTCGCCTGCGCAACGCCAGCGTACTCAAAAACAGCGTGGCCGTGGTGGTGGAAAGCCGGGGCGTTGGCCTGGAACGCCAGAACCTGCAGCGCCGGGTGCACACGCTGGTGACAGCGGTGTCTGCCGGTCTGCGTGGCACTGCCGCTCGAGCCAATGAATTGAACCAGCTGCGCGCCTTTGTGGACCGCGATGTCAGCAGCCAAGCCTGCCGGGGTGAGGCTGTGGTCGAGTCGGGCCTGACGCCGGTTCAGTACGACCTGACGCTGATCAACCCACAAACCGGGGCCGACCGTACCCTGTCGGTGGACTGGAACTCTGCCTTGGCCCTGCGCAAGGTCAAGGTGCGCCCGCGTCCCTGTGGCTACCTGCTTTCCGCCAGCTCCAGCGACGCCGCGCAGCGGCTGCGCGCCCATGGCGTGCAGGTCTGGCGTGTGACCTCGCCCGGTTCGGTGCTCGGCGACACCTACACCGAATTGCCACGCGCTGCCGTGCCCGGCCAGGCCTTCAACCCCGCACCGCCCGAGTTGCAGGTGTTGCGGTCGGCCGTGGATGCACCCGTGGGCAGCTTTTATGTGCCACTGGCACAGCCCCTGGCCAACCTGGCCCTGGCCGCGCTGGAACCCGACGCCCCCGAGAGCTTTTATGCCAACCGCATCCTCGGCGCACTGCAGGGCACGACCCGGGTCATGAGCGATCCGGCCTTGCGGCTGGAAGAACTGCCCTGACCCGGTCTGAGCTGCCATGATCGACCTGTATTACTGGCCCACGCCCAACGGATGGAAGATCTCCATCATGCTGGAGGAGTGTGGCCTGCCCTACACCGTGCGGCCGGTGGACATCA
>CAZANT010000230.1:0-4341 GCA_964486575.1 uncultured Burkholderiaceae bacterium
GGCCGACCAGCGGCTTGGTGTCCACGCCGCGCAGCTCTTCTTCACCCACCGAGAAGGCCACCACCGGCACGTCCTTGGCGGACAGGCCGGCATTGCCCAGCTCCTTGTAGAAGGGCACGTTGGAGTCGCCGTTGATGGTCGAGACCACAGCCGTCTTCTTGCCCGCCGACGCAAACTTCTTGATGTTGGCGATGATCGTCTGGTAGTCCGAGTGACCGAAGGGGGTGTACTCCTCCATGATGTCGGCATCGGCCACGCCCTTGCTCTTCAGGAAGGCGCGCAGGATTTTGTTGGTGGTGCGGGGGTAGACGTAGTCGGTGCCCAGCAGCACCCAGCGCTTGGCGGCACCGCCGTCCTTGCTCATCAGGTAGTCCACCGCGGGAATGGCCTGCTGGTTGGGCGCGGCGCCGGTGTAAAACACGTTCTTGGAGAGCTCTTCGCCTTCGTACTGCACAGGGTAGAACAGCAGGCCATTCAACTCCTCCACCACTGGCAGCACCGACTTGCGGCTCACCGAGGTCCAGCAGCCGAAGATCACTGCAACCTTGTCTTGCGTCAGTAGCTGCTTGGTTTTTTCGGCGAACAGCGGCCAGTTGGACGCAGGGTCCACCACCACAGGCTCCAGCTTCTTGCCCATCACGCCGCCCTTGGCATTGATCTCATCGATGGCCATAAGTACCGTGTCTTTCAGTACGGTTTCTGAAATGGCCATGGTGCCGGACAGGCTGTGCAAGATACCAACCTTGATGGTGTCGGCCGCGTGCGCGGGCAGCGCGTTCAGACCAGCCAGAGCGACGGCAGCCGTGAGCGCCTTGAGGGTAAATCGACGTTGCATGTGTGCTTCTCCTGCAGTGAATTCGGGACAGACATTGACCCTCCACTTTCCACCGATTCGCGGTGGTGTGGATAGGATGGATAGATCCTAGGGACCTGAACCCGGCACGTGAATACGACACATGGCGTACAGCACGCCGGTAGTGCACTGAGGTCACGCTTGGGCCAAAAGCTGCAGTTTTGATAGCTTGACCGTAAGGCTTTAAGAGGGCTTGACAGCCATTCGTCATGAATACTGCTGTCACCGGGCGGGTACGTCACCCCCGCGTGCTAAATTGGGCTGCATGAAAGCCACCCCCAAACAACTCTACAAGTACTTCCTTCGCGGCCTGATCACCGTGTTGCCGGTGGCGCTCACCATCTACCTGCTGTTTTTGTTCCTGTCGTGGACCGAAGCCGCCGCGCTGTGGGTGCTGCGCCCCGTCATCGGCACTTTCTATGTGCCGGGGCTGGGCTTGGTGCTGGGCGTGGCCATCATCCTGGCAATCGGCTTTTTGGTGTCGCAGCGCAAGGTGCGCCGTACGCTGGCTTTCATCGAGTTCCCGTTCACCAACCTGCCGGTGGTGAAAAGCATTTATTCTTCGGTAAAAAGCTTTGCCGATTTTTTCTCTGGCAGCGGTACCCAGGCGGGGCAACAGGTGGTTTTGCTGCGCATGCCCGACAGCGCGCTGGAAATGGTGGGCCTGGTAACCCGCCGCAATTTCGACGACTTGCCCGCCGGTTTTCTACCCGGGGAACGCGTGGCGGTATACCTGCCGATGGGTTACAACATCGGCGGCTACACCGTCTTTGTGCCCGCCGACTGGGTCACGCCGATCGAGATGAGCGTGGAAGAAGCCATGCGCTCGTCGCTGATTGGCTGGATGGCGCGAGGCGCGACCACCGCCAGTCGCTGACGCCGGCAGCCCCCAGGCTTTGGCCGTGGGCCTGTCTTGTCACCGCGAGCGCCAGCCGCCCACCGCGATGGCGCTGGCGATCACGGCCGCGTAGACCACCAGGCTGACGGCCACCACCACAGCAAGCCCACTGGCTGGCCCCTGAAGCCAGTGGACACAAACCCAACCGCCCACGGCCACCACCACCAGCCGCGCCACGCTGCCCACCAGCGGCCAGACCATGCGCCCCGCCCCCTGCGAGGCAAAGAACAGCGCCAAACCCAGACCAAAGAAGCCGTAAAAGCCGCCCACCACGTTCAGGTAGGACACACCAAAGCTGCGGATCAGCGGGTCGGCGGTGAAGAAGTCCATCCACAGCGTCGGGGCGACCGCCGCGACGATGCCGATGGCGCCGGTGATGGCGGCCACCAGCCCCCCACCCAGCCAGGCCACCCGGAGCGCACGCTCCCGTTGGCCCGCGCCCATGTTGGTGGCGACCAACGCGGTCAAAGCGGTACCGAACCCGAATGCGATTGGCACCAGGATGTATTCCAGCCGCGCCGCCACCCCGTAGCCCGCCAACGCAGCGACCCCGTAGTTGCCCAAAAAGCCGGTGGCCGCGGCGATCGATGCGTTGCTGAGCACCGGGCTCAGCGAGGCGGGCAGTCCGACCCGCAGGACCTCACGCATCAGGTCGCCCCGCAGCCGCCAGGGGGTGCGGGCCAGGTGCACTGCACCGTCACTGCGCAGCAGGTAAGCCACCATGATGGCCGCTGCCACAGCGTTGGCGGTCAAGGTGCTGAGGGCCGCCCCCGCCACGCCCAGGCCAGCCACGGGTCCCCAACCAAACACCAACAGCGGGCACAGAACCACATGCACAAACGCGGTCGCCAAAAGCATCAGTGCCGGGAGCAGCATGTTGCCGGCGCCCCGAACGATGGCCGCCAGCACGTTGGTTAACCAGACCACCACCGCGCCGCCGAACAGCAGGTTGGAGTAGGCCAGGGCGTCGGTCAATGCCCCACCGCGCCCGCCCATGGCGCCGTACACCGCGCGCCCCATCCCCAGCAGCACGATGGTGAACAGCGCGGCCAGCGCCAGGGCAATCACCAAAGCATGCTGGGCCAGTCGGCTTGCGTCGTCTCGGCGCCCCGCTCCCAGAGCGCGCGCCACCGCGGCGGTGGTGGCGCCGCCGATGCCACCGGCCGACATTTGCAGCATCAGCATCGACAGCGGAAATACCAGGGCCACGCCGGCCAACGCATCCGGTCCGAGCCGACCGAGGATGAAGCCGTCGTAGCCGATGACCAAGGTCATGGCAAACAAGCCGATCACGTTCGGGGTCGCCAGCCGAAACAGCGTGGGCAGCACATCGCCCTGCAGCATCTGTTGTGTGCGCTCAGACGGGGCATTGTCTGGGGGAGCGGTGGAAAAGGTCGTTGAGCGCATGGGAGTCACTCCAGTAACTGTCAGGTCAGCGTGCCACCGCATTCAGGTAAACACCGGGCTGTGCCGACAGCCCCCGCTTGACTTGCTGGGTGACTTCGTCGGCCAGCACCTCGTCGGCACCCGCTTCGAGCGCGTCGTACGTGCGGCGTACGACCTGGTCGGGGTTGGACTTCGGGGCGTCGAAGCCCCGCGTCAGGTCGGTGTCGACAAATCCCACATGCATGCCCAGCACCTGGGTGTGTTGTGCCCGAAGTTCTTGACGCAAGCCGTTGGTCAGCGCCCAAGCCGCCGATTTGGTGGCGCCATAGACCCCCAGCACCGGCGAATTGATCCAGCTTGCGACCGAGAGAACATTCAAGATGGCCCCGCCGCCGTTGGCCGCCAGAACGGGGGCAAAGGCTTGGCTCAAGCGCAGCGGTCCAAAGAAGTTGGTCTCCAGCTGTTGGTGTGCAGAGGCCACGCTGTCGTCCCCCAAAAATCCACCCACGAGGGCGATGCCGGCGTTGTTGACCAGCAGCGTCACGTCACCGCAGCGCTGGGCCGCCGCGGCAATGTCTTCGGGGCGGGTCACGTCGAGTTGAACCACCTCGACCCCTGGCAGCGTCACGTTGGACGGATTGCGGGCCGCAGCGTAGACCTTGCGCGCGCCCCGCGCCAGCGCCTCGCGGGCGAATGACAGACCGAGGCCGCGGTTGGCGCCGGTGATGAAAACGGTGGCGTTACGGAGTTGCATGGTGAAGGTCCTTGGGGTTGGTGAGATCAGTATTTATGATGATCGTCATATTATTCGGCGAACGATTGGTTGTGTGTGCGCTGTGCACTGTGCGCTAGTGAGCCGGTGGGTTGTCGTGCTGCGCCAGCAGTGCTTGGCGTGTGGCCGCCAACCAGGCTTTGCCGTCGGCGTTGTCGCCCAGGGTGCGCGCCAGCTGCAGCGCCCCTACCAGTTGGCCGGTGACCACCGTGGCGGTGTCGGCCGACGCACCGGGCGGCAGTGCGCTGTGCACCCGCGCCACCAAGCCACGCAATCGAGCAGCTGCCACCGCTTGGACCTCGGGCGCTTGCCGGGGCACTTCAGAGGCCAGCGCCGCGACCGGGCAGCCATTCTCGGCAGCCGCCAAGTGGCGGTCCGACAAATAGGTTTCCACCAAGGTTCGGAACGCGCTGGCGCCGTCCATCGGGCGAC
>CAZANT010000231.1:0-4282 GCA_964486575.1 uncultured Burkholderiaceae bacterium
AGCCGCCAGAGCGGCACCCGCACGGCCATTGCGGGCCATCTGGTAGCCGTCGATCGCCGTGACCACCGAGCTGGATTCGCCCGGCACGTTGATCAGGATGGCGGTGGTCGAGCCACCGTACTGCGCGCCGTAGTAGATGCCAGCCAGCATGATCAGCGCCGCCACCGGAGGCAGCGCGTAAGTCGCCGGCAGCAGCATGGCGATGGTGGCAATCGGCCCAATGCCGGGCAGCACACCAATCAGCGTTCCCAGCAGGCAGCCGATGAAAGCATAGGCAAGGTTTTGCAGCGTGAACGCCACGCCGAAACCGATGGAGAGGTTATTGATCAGGTCTTGCACAGTAATTCCTTCAGCCGGTAATGAAGGCGGGCCAGACCAGAAACTGCAGGTTCAGCAGCCACACAAACGCCGCATAACTGAGCACACACAGCAAGGTGGCCAGGATCAGCACTTCTTTGAGCTTGAACGACTCAGAGGCCAAGCTGGCAATCAACGTCAGCGCGTAAATGCCTGCCACCAAACCCATGGGTGGGATGCCCAGGCTGGGCAAGCCACCCAGCAACACGCCAAAAGCGACGTTGGCGCCCAGAATGCAGACCAAGGGTTTCCAAGCCCATGTGCCCACAGGCTCGCCGTCGCCGTTGACCGTTTTGCCCAGCGCCTGTACGGACACCACCAGACCCAAAAGGGCCAGCAAAATGCCCAACACCAACGGGAAATAGCCCGGCCCCATGCGGGCACCTGTACCGAGGTTGTAAGTGCTTGCTCCCCAAGCGAATGCGATGCCGACTACTGAAAACATCAGCCCGGAGCAAAAATCTTTTTGGCTTTTTATGCGCACACTTAGCCTCGTGGTTATTGGGACAGCATCGGATTGTGGTCGCAATTGGCCCTTGGGTGCCTGTGGATTCCACCTACCCGTCAGCCGGGGGTGGCGTCTGACCGAACCCTGTGAAACGACAGTTCACGCAGCCACGAGTGCGCCGGCAAATGCCAGCGTGCCTCTACAAGTCGCGCCCGCTCCGCTAGAAGTTCAAAGGGCCACTCCCGCGGCGTTTTCTGGACAAGCAGCACCGTATTTCCGCTATCGGTAGGGGGAAAGGACCAGACGGCGTCCTCGCCAAAGACAGCACGTATGCGCTGAAGGCTTTGATTAAAGTTGGCAGAACGTCCAAAGTGGTTCACCATCATGCAGCCATCCCGCGTCAACACCCTGTAAGCGTCGCTGTAAAACGTTTCACTGTCGAGCACCGGCGCCTGGGCTTCGTGGTCATAGGCGTCCACCTGAAGTACGTCCACGGAGCCACGCCAAGCTGATTTCTTCACCTCGCTCAGCGCATCGGCCACGATGACTTTGAGAAGCTTGTCATCCGCCGGGAGCTTGAACCATGCGCGGCAAGCTTTCACAACATCGGGATTGATCTCTACGGCAGTGGTTCGCATGCGCAATTTCTGATGGCTGAACTTTGTCAGCGACCCGGCTCCTAAACCCAACTGCATGATGTGGCGCTTCGCCACACTGGGAGCCATGAAAAACAGCAACCACGACATCATCCTCCGCGCGTATTCGAGGTCAAGATCGTACGGCGCATCAAGTCTCATCGTTCCTTGTATCCACTGGGTACCCAAGCGCATAAAACGCACACCATCGGCATCGGTGTAGTGCACCTGCGGTGTGCTTCGGGAGGTATCTTCTTCTGAGTGCATCGGTCAGTGATCCAATGGGTTGAACATGTGGAGCCAAGTACTGGTTCGAATTTTCCAACGCTGCTGGATGTCCTGGCAACGCGCGACCAGTTGGTCCATGGTCGGCGGCCGGGCGGTTCGCTGGGCGAGCACAATGCTGTTGCCTTCTTTGGTCGGTTTGAAGGCCCAGACGGTGCCTGGGCCAAACGCCTTGACGATCTTGCGCACGCTTTCATCGTAGCCAGACAGGCGACCAAACAGATTGACGGTCATGCAGCCATCGTCGGTCAACAGACGGTGGCAATGGCGGTAGAACTCTTCGCTGTCGAGCACGGGTCCGTCGGCCTCTTCGTCATAGACATCCACCTGCAGCGCGTCTACCGTGTGGTGCCACACCGGGCGCTGGATTTCCTGTGCGGCATCGGCCACCACGATCTTGAGCCGCTTGTCTTCGGGCGGCAACTTGAACCAGGTGCGGCAGGCCATCACCACCTGCGGGTTGAGTTCAATCGCCGTGGTCTGCATACGCAGTTTGTTGTGGCAAAACTTGGTCAGAGACGCCGCGCCCAGACCAAGCTGCATGGCGTGCCGCTTGGGCACGCTGGGTGGGGTGACAAACAACAACCAAGCCATCATCCGCTCGGCATATTCCAGTTTTATGTCAAACGGCTGCTTGATGCTCATCATGCCCTGCACCCAGGGCGTGCCCAGGTGCAGGAAACGCATGTCACCCTGGTCGGAAAATGTGACTTCTGGCAAGGATGTGGTCGGCGACGTTTTTCGGGTCATGGGATCAATTCGTGGGCCTGCAGCGCAGCGCGCCAAGCGGCCAGCTTGCGTTCCCACGACCAGGACGCATTGGCCGGGCTGGTGGAGGGCAGGCGCAGGACGGTCACGCCCAATACGGCTGTGTGCCGCGCATGGCGATAGCTTTCGGCGCCATTATGGGCGATGGCCTGAAGCGCTGGGCAGCGATGGCGCAGTGCACCGAAGTCGTTCGTTCGGGCGTTGCGGATCGCACTGTCCAGGCTGCCCTGGCGTTCGCAGGTGGCATACACGTCCCACAAGCCAATGCCTTGCTGCAGCAGCCAAGCGCATCGCGCCGCGTAATCAAGCGACGTCACTGACGCAGCGTCTTCCGCGAGAAGCGTCGTGACGATGGGCCAGAATTGGTTGCGCGGGTGGGCGTAGTACTGTCGCGCTGCCAGCGACGCCGTGCCCGGGAAACTGCCGAGCACCAGCAAGCGCGTGGCAGGCGATACAACGGGTGGGAGGCAACTCAACATGCCGCGTCCAAGGGCGGCATCAAGGCCTTCAACTTGGGCAACGCGGCCAAGGCATTGGCCGTCGTGGCCGCCGCCAATTCAGCCACAGGCATGCCACGCAATTCAGCCACCACCGAACCGATGCGCGGTAACTCCGCCGGCTCGTTGCGGCCTTGCGGCATTCCTGCTGCACGCTGCGCCTGTGTCACATAAATCCAGTGCGGGGGCATGTCGGGCGCGTCGGTCTCCAGCACCAGCGCGTTGAGTGGCAGTTGCTTCACCAGCGCACGCAGTTGCAGTGCCCGATCAAAGGTCACGGCGCCGCCAAACCCCAGCTTGAATCCCAGCGCGATAAAGGCCTCGGCCTGTTGCAAGCTGCCATTGAAGGCATGGGCAATGCCCTGCCAGCGACCTTTAGGGCCCGCGAGCTCACGCAGATACTTCAGCAAACGGTCGGCCGAGCGACGTACGTGCAGTACGACGGGGAGGTCGTGCTTACGGGCAAGCTGGAGTTGCGCGCTATAGAACTGTTCCTGCTTGATCCGCATGTCGGGTGTGCAGAGTGCTGGCACAAAGAAATCGAGTCCGATTTCACCCACCGCGACGAGGCGTGGATCGTCTGAACGCACCTGGAGTTCGCCATCAAGGACGGCAAGATCTTCCAGCTTGGCTTGCGGCACATAGAGCGGATGAATGCCGAGCGCGTAGGCGTCTCCGTGGGCTTCTGCAAGCTGTCGCACGGCCGCAAAGCTCTTTGTCTCAACCGCCGGCAGAACACACAGAACGACCTTTCCTTCGGTTGCCCGATCACGTGCACCCCTGGCACACACACCATCGCAGGTGAACTCCAGCGCATCCAGATGGCAGTGGGTGTCGATCCAGATACCTGGAAAAACACTGCCCTTCTGCTGGACAGGTCCTGAACCTAACAAAGTCACTAATGTCATGGCAGCTTCACTGCTGTGTCACGGTTGATCGAGACACTCGCTCATGTTTGAGTGGGCAGTCACGGTGTCTGCCACAACACCAATTATGGAGATTGACAGATGGCATCTATCCTGGGACTGTTTTCACTGCGCACGATGCTGGCTCGAAATGATTCTGGCAATGCCACCGAGTCGGGTAGCAATTCCGCTGGCACCGACGCTTTGGGCAATGTACTTGGAAAGGATCTGTTGGCAGGCCTGCTTTCGTTCAGGGTTTTGTCGTTTCGCAGCGGGTCGGAGGAGCAACCCGGTGGCAGGAGTGTGTCGGCAGGCAACACCCTGCACGGCCTCTATGGCCAGCTGAAACTCAATGCCAATGGCAGCTACATCTACACCCCCAACAAC
>CAZANT010000232.1:0-3076 GCA_964486575.1 uncultured Burkholderiaceae bacterium
TCACCATGGCCTTGAGGTCGCGGTGTGTGGCCGAGACCACGCGCACATCGGTGCGCCTCAGCTCGTTGCTGCCAACGCGGCGGTAGGTGCCGCTCTCCAGCAGGCGTAACAGCTTAACCTGCATGGCTAGCGGAATGTCGCCCACTTCATCCAGAAACAAAGTACCGCCACTGGCGGCTTCCACCAACCCGGGCTTGCTGGTATTGGCACCAGTGAAGGCGCCTCGTTCGTGGCCGAACAGTTCACTCTCGAACAGATTCTCGGGCAGGCTCGCGCAGTCCACCACCACCAGCGGGTGGATTGCGCGCGGGCTGGCATCGTGCACAGCCTGGGCCACCAACTCCTTGCCTGTGCCCGACTCTCCGAGCAGCAGCACGCTGGCCTGCGACGGCCCAACCCGAGCCACCAGCTCCAACATGCGCTGGAAGGCCGGCGAACGGCCCACCAGTCCCTGCCGCACGGGCTGACCCTGGGCCACGCGCAAGGGCTCCATCTTCTCCACGAAATACGCCTGTTCACCCGTTGCATCTAGCAGTGGCACCAGCTCAATGTTCACGTACGACTCGCCCTGGGGCGTGTGGTGCAGGTGCAGCACGCGTTCGCGCTGGCCCGACTCGCGCGCACGCGCCAGAGGGCAGCTTTCACCCGCCTGGTCACACGGCACGCTGAAGTGGTGGGATACCTCGTAGCAGGTGCGCCCGACCACCGAGGCGCGCGGGCTGAACTGGCTACGGTAGGCCGCATTGGCGGCCAGGATGCGGTATTGGCGGTCGAGCAGGATGTGCGGCTCAGCCAGGCTTTCCAGGTACGAGAGCAATTCGGGCAACACGTGGGCCATCGGGTGGGTCTTTCGGAACATTGCACAGGATTCCAGCGGGTACCTGCGGTCAATCACTGCCAAGTTGGTCTGCCAGTTTGGCAGATAACTGACTGCTTTGGCAGAAGAAACCTGGCAGCGTTGTGGCAGTCAGGCTGCCCATCACGCCGGGAGCCTTGAATTCATTAGGTTTTTTGTACCGGCGCCTGTTGGCACGGCTCTTGATAAGTGAAAGGCGTCTGCCACTTCACCGATTCAAGGAAACACCCGATGTCTGACCTGCCCGACGCACTCCTGTTGGCGCGCATCCAGTTTGCGTTCACGGTGAGTTTCCACTTCCTGTTTCCCGCTATCACCATCGGCCTAGCGAGTTACCTCGCGGTGCTCGAAGGCCTGTGGCTTAAGACCGGTCGCGAAGACTACATGAACCTGTTCCGCTACTGGATCAAGATCTTCGCGCTGGTTTTTGCCATGGGCGTGGTCTCCGGCATCGTCATGTCCTACCAGTTCGGCACCAACTGGGCGGTGTTCTCCGACAAGGCGGGGCCCATCATCGGCCCGCTGATGGCCTATGAGGTGCTGACCGCCTTCTTCCTCGAAGCCGGTTTCCTGGGTGTGATGCTGTTCGGCATGAACCGCGTGGGCAAGAAGCTGCACTTCACCGCCACGCTGATGGTCGCCTTGGGCACTTTCGTATCGGCGTTCTGGATCCTCTCGGTCAACAGCTGGATGCAAACCCCGGCGGGCTACGCGATCAACGCCAACGGGCAGTTCATCTCTGCTGGCAGCTGGCTTGCCATCATCTTCAACCCCAGCTTTCCCTACCGGCTGGTGCACACGCTCTCGGCGGCCTATTTGACGACCGCCTTCCTGGTGGGCGCAGTCGGTGCCTGGCACCTGCTGAAAGACCGCGCCAACCCGCGCGCCCGCCTCATGTTCTCCATGGCTATGTGGATGGCAGCCATCGTGGCACCACTGCAGATCTTTCTGGGTGACTTGCACGGGCTCAATACGCTCGAACACCAGCCGGTCAAGGTAATGGCCATGGAAGGCCACTACCAGAGCCACCCGGAAGGCGCACCCCTGATCCTGTTCGGCATTCCCAACAGCGCCGAGGGCAGGGTCGACTACGCGGTGCAGATTCCCAAGCTGTCCTCGCTAATCCTCAAGCACGACCTCAACGCGCCCATGCAAGGTCTGGACACCGTGCCGGTGGCCGACCATCCGCCGGTGGGCATGGTGTTTTGGGCGTTTCGCATCATGGTCGGCCTGGGCTTCCTGATGGCCGGGCTCGGTATGCTCAGCCTGTGGGCCCGTGCCCGCGGCCGCCTGTACGAATGGAAGTGGTTGCACCGTTTTGCGCTGGCCATGGGCCCCTCGGGGTTGGTGGCGGTGCTCGCGGGCTGGATCACCACCGAGGTGGGCCGCCAGCCCTGGACCATCCAGGGTCTGATGCGCACGGCCGAGTCGGCTTCACCTCTGGCAGCACCGGCCGTGGCAGCTTCGCTGGTGGCCTTTGTGGTCGTGTACTTCGCGGTCTTCGGCGCCGGTGTCCTCTACATCCTAAAGCTGATGGCCAAGCCGCCGGTGGTACACGAGTCGGCACCGCCCAATATCCCCGCGCGCGCCGCTGGCACCACTCCCGCCGTAGCGCTGCACCCCGATGCCCTGGCCAACGAATAAGGGGAACCGTATGAACATCGACCTGACCATCATCTGGGCCCTCATCATTGTGGTGGCCGTCTTCATCTACGTGGTGCTCGACGGTTTCGACCTCGGCATCGGTATCCTGTTCAACACCTTCAAGGTGGGCCACGACCGCGATACCGCTATGAACAGCATCGCACCGGTCTGGGACGGCAACGAGACTTGGCTGGTGATGGGCGGCGGCGGGTTGCTGGCTGCCTTTCCGCTGGCTTACGGCCTGATCTTTTCCGCCCTGTACGCGCCCATCATCGCCATGCTGTTGGCCCTGGTGTTCCGCGGTGTCGCCTTCGAGTTCCGGTGGCGAGATCCGGGTCATCAGAAATTCTGGGATTTGGCCTTCACCGGTGGATCGTTTTTGGCCGCGTTCTCGCAGGGAGTCATCCTCGGCGCGCTGCTGCAAGGTGTGGCAATCAGCGGACGATCCTATGCGGGTGGCTGGTGGGACTGGCTCACGCCCTTCACGCTGCTCACCGGCTTGAGTCTTGTGGTGGCATACGCGCTGTTGGGTTCGACGTGGCTGGTAATGAAGGCGGAGGGTTCGCTGCAACACCA
>CAZANT010000232.1:3086-4264 GCA_964486575.1 uncultured Burkholderiaceae bacterium
TGGCTGGGCGGCGCCACGCTGGCAGCTATCGTGGCAGTCAGCATCGCAACCTTGTTCCTGAGTGCGGACTATTTCAGTAAATGGCTCAACTTGCCCAACTTGTTTTGGGTGGCGCCCGTGCCGTTGATGGTTGCACTGGCCAGCGTGGCCTTTGTACGCAGCCTCAAGGCCGGTCATGAGACCGCGCCATTCCTACTCACGCTGGGAATTTTCCTGCTGAGCTTCGTGGGCCTGTGCATCAGCGTGTTCCCGTATGTCGTGCCCGGTGCCGTGACCATCTGGGAAGCCGCCACCGACCGCAGCGGCCAGGTCTTCATGCTTTGGGGCACGGCCTTCGTGCTGCCCATGATCCTGGGCTATACCGCCTGGTCCTACTGGGTGTTCCGCGGCAAGGTCAACGCAGACGGGTACCACGCATGAAAACCCCTCTGCTGCGATGGCCTGCTATCACCGCGAAGAGCGCCGACGAACCGCTGGCACCGCTGTGGATCCGCTTGCTCTGGATGGCCGGCATCTGGCTCGCCAGCATCGCCGTACTAACCCTCGTTGCAATGGCACTGCGCTGGGTGCTCAAGACCTAGTTCACGCAGATGCGGACAAGCGATTGAGTGTCCGTCAAACCCTCATCGTCAAATACCTACACATAAGGAGACAAAAATGACGAACGTTCAGATCGACCCTGCTGTTGACACTACGCGTAGGCAATGGCTGCAGGCCCTTGCGGCCGCCCCCCTCGTGGCCAGCGCCACCGCGCCGAAGTCGGCAAAAGCAGCGATCAAGACCAGCGCACGCATAGTGATTGCCGGCAGCGGCCTGGGTGGCATCGCCGTGGCCAATCGACTGACGCAACTACTCGACGGTGGGAAGATCACCATCATCGACCGCAAGGAAGAACACAACTACCAGCCGGGATACACCCTGGTCGCATCAGGTGTTTGGCCGGTGTCCAAGGTACGTGACCGCAACGCCGACTTCCTACCTGCTGGCATCGAATGGGTGAAAGACATGGTGGCTCACTTCGATCCCGTGGCAAACACCGTCGTCACAGCGAGCGGGCAACGCATACCCTACGACTTTCTGGTGGTGGCCACCGGCGTGCACTTGGACTATGCGCAGATTACCGGCATGGATGTGTCTGCCATTGGACGCGAAGGTCTGACCAGCGTCTACCCCAGCCC
>CAZANT010000233.1:0-4223 GCA_964486575.1 uncultured Burkholderiaceae bacterium
CGCAAATCGTGGTGGCCGCCCTGGTTGGTGGTTTGGGCACCGGCCTTTGGTATGCCAAACGCGCCCGAGCCCCTAGCGCGGCGCCGGCATCCGCCAACCCAGACGTCAACATGGACGTGGGAGCTCAGCTGCATGTGGCCCAATGGGAGGCCGACCGGACCAGCCGGGTGACCTACCGCGGCAGCCTGTGGCAGGTTCGGCTACGGGCGGGCGCGGTCGCCCAGGCCGGTACACACACCGTGGCGGCGGTTGAAGGCAACGTTCTGGTCCTGACACCCCTTGCTGATGCAGACGCAGCCTGACCACCCTTGAATAGTTACAGAGGACTTCGATGGAAATAGCACTGGTTCTGGGCGTCATCGCCATCATCTTCATTGTCCGCACCTTCAAAATCGTGCCACAGCAAAACGCCTGGGTGGTGGAACGCCTGGGAAAATACGACCGTACGCTCACGCCCGGTCTCAAGTTCATCATTCCCTTCATTGACCGGGTGGCCTACAAACACAGCCTGAAGGAAATTCCGCTCGACGTCCCGAGCCAGGTCTGTATCACGCGCGACAACACCCAGTTGCAGGTCGACGGCATCCTGTACTTCCAAGTCACCGACGCGATGCGTGCCAGCTACGGGTCGTCCAATTACCTGGTCGCCATCTCGCAGCTGGCGCAAACCTCTCTGCGCAGTGTGATTGGCAAGCTGGAGTTGGACAAAACCTTTGAGGAGCGCGACATCATCAATGCCCAGGTGGTGGCTGCGATTGACGAAGCCGCCCTGAACTGGGGCGTGAAGGTCCTGCGGTACGAGATCAAGGACCTGACGCCGCCGGCTGCGATCCTGCATGCCATGCAGGCACAAATCACCGCCGAGCGCGAAAAGCGCGCCTTGATCGCCGCCTCGGAAGGTCGGCGCCAAGAACAGATCAACATTGCCACCGGTGAGCGAGAGGCTTTCATTGCCCGTTCGGAGGGCGAGAAACAGGCCGCCATCAACAACGCCCAGGGCGAGGCAGCGTCCATTACCGCCGTTGCCGACGCCACTGCAATGGCCATTGAGCGCATCGCCGCAGCAATTCGGCTACCCGGGGGTGAGCAGGCAGTGCAATTGAAAGTGGCAGAGAAGGCCGTCGAAGCGTACAGCCGCGTGGCCGCGGACGCCACGACCACCCTGGTGGTGCCCAGCAACATGACTGAAGTATCAGCCCTGATCACGTCGGCCATGGCTATGGTCAAGTCCCAAAAAACCGACTGAACCCACATGCCACTGAACGTTTTGAACACCGAACTGGTGCCCTGCTCCTACGCGCCACTCACTGGTTTTTTCCGCGATGGCTGCTGTAACACCGACGCCTCTGACCGGGGCACGCACGTGGTGTGCGCGCGCATGACGCAGGCCTTCCTTGATTACTCGCTGTCACGTGGCAATGATCTGGTTACACCGCGGCCTGAATGGCGTTTTGCTGGCCTCAAACCGGGCGATCGCTGGTGCCTGTGTGTCAACCGCTGGAAGGAGGCCATGGAGGCCGGTGTAGCGCCGCCGGTGGTGCTCGAATGCACCCACGTTCAGGCACTGGCTGCGGTGTCTCTGGACGATCTGAAACAGCATGCCCTGCCCCAAAGCACCTCATCGCGCTGATACAATCGGGGGCTTCGGAGAGGTGGATGAGCGGTTTAAGTCGCACGCCTGGAAAGCGTGTGAGGGGTAAAACCCTCCGCGGGTTCGAATCCCGCCCTCTCCGCCAACAGCGTCTGCCCAATGCAGAAAGCGATGGTCACCGGGCCCCATTCATTCACGTGAATGGGGCCTTTTTTCTGCCGCGAGTTTCGTGCTTTGGCCGAAATCGGCTTGCAAACGGTTACAGAGATGAAACGGTTTCTTTGTCAACGACCTGTACCTTGGCCACGTTGTATTGCCACAAAGGACAAGTCACCATGCTACAGACATACACCACCAACTGGAAAAAAGACGACCGCGACCGCAGGCGCTCGCCCGCTCGCGCCTGCTGAGCCTCTCCGATAGCCAAAGCCCACCTCGTCCGGGTCCATCCGCTGGCGAGGATCGACCCATCAGCCACCAAGCCTAGCCCCGTCAGCCAAGTCGGCGTTCATGCACTTGAACCGGACCTGTCCATCACACCCCCGCTAACGAATCGGACTCAGGTACGCCGTACACTCCCGGCATGCTGAGATCCCCGATAAGACATTGCCGCGCCTGCGGATCTGCGGTTGCCTACCGCTTGCCCGATGACGGTGACACCCGCGAGCGCGCCGTCTGTACAGCTTGTCATACCGTCCACTACGAAAATCCGCTGAATGTCGTGGGCACGATCCCCGTCTGGGGTCGGCCGGGTGAGGAGCAGGTGCTCCTCTGTAAACGCAACATTGAACCGCGCTGGGGGAAGTGGACCCTGCCTGCCGGCTTCATGGAACTGGGTGAGACCAGCGCGCAAGGTGCAGCGCGGGAAACCAATGAAGAATCCGGCGCCAATTTCGACATGGGCCCGCTGTTTGCAGTGATGAACGTGGCACATGTGGGTCAGATCCACTTGTTTTACCTCGCCCAGTTGCGTGACAAGGTGTTCGATCCAGGCCACGAGACCATTGAGGCGCGCATGTTCAGCGAGCAGGACATACCGTGGGACGAACTTGCCTTCAGGACAGTCCGCGAGGCTTTGCAACGCTATTTCTCAGACCGGCGCAGCGGTCAGTTTGGATTCCACGCCATCGACATCACATAAAAAAAGCCCGACGATGTCGGGCTTTTTTTGCATTTCAGCGACCGCTTACTTGGCACCGCCAGCAATCCAGGTTGCAAGGGTTTTCGCGTCTGCGTCACTCAGCCCTTGGGAAGCTGGCATCGGAATGGCACCCCATTTGCCAGAACCCCCGTTCTTGATGCTGGCAGTGATGGAGGCGACCGCATTGGGCTGGCCGGCATATTTCTTCGCAACGTCCTGAAAGGCTGGACCCAGCACTTTTTTGTCAACCGCATGACAACCCATGCAGGCGTTGTTTTGAGCCAACTGCAGGTTGGCGTAGGCCGGAGCCGACGCCAAGGCAACCAGCGCCATGAATGTGCTCGCAAGTTTGATCATTGTCTCTTCCAGTGATTTGGTGACGGGCGCGATACAACCGCGCTTCTCGCCAGAGTTTTTTAGTTTTCGCCAAGGCCCGCCGTGGGGCGAACCAGACTGACTTCTCAAATTGGTCGGTGTGAAAGGATTCGAACCTTCGACCCCTTGCACCCCATGCAAGTGCGCTACCAGGCTGCGCCACACACCGCCAAGCCCTTAAGTATACAGCGGCAAAAGCGTACTTTGGCCTTGTGGGAGTCGGGTCACATGAGCAACGCGTGAATTTCGTTGAGTTCACGGCGCAACTGTGACAAATGCGAAGCAGACGCATCCGGGTCACTCGCACCCAGTTGCTCAAGCCCCTCAAAGGTCGCCCCTTCCAACTCAACCACCTCGACCCCATCGAGCGCCACCTCGCCGGACTTTTTCCGATCACGCTCAATCTGGACCAGTTCCTGCAGCTTGTTGCGGGCACCACTGATCGTGAATCCCTGGTCATATAGCAAATCGCGGATCCGCCGGATCATCAGCACCTCGTGATGCTGGTAGTAACGCCTGTTGCCACGGCGCTTCATAGGCCTGAGTTGCGTGAATTCCTGCTCCCAATATCGAAGCACGTGGGGCTTGACACCACACAGGTCGCTGACTTCACCGATCGTGAAGTAACGTTTTGCAGGAATGGCCGGGAGGGTATTTCCCATGAAAAATCAATGCTCTACAACGCAAAGCGAGGAGATTACTCTAACCATTGCGCCTTGCACAGCCATTGCTTGAAATTACTGTAACAACGTCCCCAAGCGAGGCGACACTCTAGCCGGCCGGCGGCACCAACACATCACCTTGAATCAGCGCTTTGAGCTTGTGGCTGGTGTGAAACGTCACCACCCTGCGTGCGCCAATGGGAATGGCCTCTCCAGTTCGGGGATTGCGCCCGGGGCGAGGGGCTTTGGTACGAATCTGGAAATTCCCAAAGCTGGAGATCTTGACGTCATCGCCCTCGATCAGACTGCTGGCGATCAGGTCAAAAAATGCATCCACCATGTCCTTGGACTCACGTTTGTTGAGCCCGATTTGCTCGAACAACAGTTCGGCGAGTTGCGCCTTGGTCAGCGCGGGCGTCTCCAAGCTGTCTACCGAAAATTCCATGGCCAAGTC
>CAZANT010000234.1:0-4210 GCA_964486575.1 uncultured Burkholderiaceae bacterium
CGATCAGCCGCACCGGCGTGTTCAGGCGCTTGTCGGCGATCTTGACCACGATCTTTTCCACGTAATGCTTTGCACCGCCGCGCACGGTGAACCAGCGTGGCCGGTTGCTGACCTGGATCAGGCCGTGGTTGTGGCAGAAGCGGATCATGGTGGCGATCGGAAACTTCAGCATCTGGTCGGTCGGGCAGCTCCAGATGCAGCCGATCATGGGCAGGAAATACCAGTCGCGGAACTCGTCGCTGAAGCGGTGCTCGCGCAGAAACTCACCCAGCGGCTGTTGCAGCTGCGCCTCTTGGTTGGCTTCGGCGATCTGCGTGGCCAGCTTGTTGAAGCGCAGCAGGTCGCGCAGCATTTTCAGGAAACGGCCATTGACCAGGTTGCTGCGCTGGGCAAACACGGTGTTCAGGCTGGAGCCGCTCCACTCCAGCGCCTTGGCGCCAAAAGCGTTCGGCACTTTGACCGAAAACGACATGTCCGAATGCGCGGTGTCGACGCCGAGTTCGGCGAACAGGTTGATCAGGTTCGGGTAGGTGCGTTCGTTGTAGACCAGAAAGCCGGTGTCCACGCCGTGGGTGACCGGGCCCTGGGGCGTGGGCAGCGTGATGTCGACCGTGTGGGTGTGACCGCCGAAGTAGTCGCCCGCTTCAAACAGGGTGATGTCGGCGCGACCGTGCAGCGTGTGCGCCACCGCCAGGCCAGAAATGCCGGAGCCAACGATGGCGAGCTTCATGCGAGCCCCCTGGCCGTCTCGGCGGAAAAGAAAAATGTTGCGAAGCGCCCCGACGCGAAATAGGGAGGGAGGGAGGAGGAGGAGAATCGCTCCGGGATTGCAGCCGGGTGACGGTCACCCGGAAGGCTTCGCAACACAAAACCAACCGCTGACGGCGCGAGGCCATCAGCGTAGGTTGTGAGTGGCACCCTGGTGGAAAAGTTCCAACGGTGGAGTGCGTTTCGGGCAGAGCCGGGCAGCGAAGCACAAACGGGCATGGCGACCATCAAAGTTACTGATTGGTCGCATTATGACTGATTGGTAATTTTGCGCCAGCCGATGGCCTGTCTTTACCTTGGGGCCACCGGTCAGCGTTTCGCCAGCTGGCGCTCGATGTCGGCCACGAACGCGCGGTCCTGCGGGTTCACGGCGCTCGGGTGGCTGGTCACGGTTTGGCCGTCGCGGCCCACGATGTATTTGTGAAAGTTCCAGCCCGGCCGCTGCCCGGTGCGTTCGGCCAGCGCTTTGTACAGCGGGTTGGCATCGGTCCCGACCACGCTCGTCTTGGCAAGCATGGGAAAACGCACACCAAAGGTGTTTTCGCAAAACTCGGCAATCTGGGCGTTGTTGCCCGGCTCCTGGGCGCCGAAGTTGTTGGCGGGGAAGCCCAGCACCACCAAGCCCTGGTTTTTGTAGCGGTCGTACAGCGCCTCCAGTCCTTTGTACTGGCCGGTGTAGCCGCAGAAGCTGGCGGTGTTCACGACCACCACCACCTTGCCGGCGTACTGGCACAGGTTCTGCGGCTTTTCATCCTGCAGGCGCGGAAAGCTGTGCTGCAGCAGGGCCGGGCAGGCGCTGGCGGTGCCGCCAGCCATCAAAAAAAGGGCGCTGACCGCGGCGCGCAACACAGATGACGGCATGGGGAGAGTCCTTTCGTTGTGAACAGGGTTTGTCCAAGACATAATCCTACGCTTTGACCTGAAAGGGTCACCACCACCGTGCCAATAACCTTCTGGAGCCCGCCATGACACGCGCAGACGCGTCAATCGCCGCCGTCGAGCGCGAGACCGGCATTGGCAAAGACACGCTGCGGGTCTGGGAGCGCCGCTACGGCTTCCCTGCACCCGGACGCGACGCCCTGGGCGAACGGCTGTATCCAAGTGAGCAAATCGAGCGCCTGCGGCTGGTACGCCGGCTGCTGGACAGCGGCCACCGTCCCGGCAAGGTGGTGGGTTTGCCGTACGACGCCCTGCTGGCGCTGGTGCCCGACGCGTCGCCGGAAGCGGCCGCCGCGGCCCAGCCTGTGGCCGACGGTCATGCCGGCCCCGACGTGGCGGCCCGCATGGCTTTGCTTCGCCACCACGACGTGGACGCCCTGCGCCGCAGCCTGGCCCAGGCGGCCGCGCAACTCGGACTCGCCCGCTTTGTCACCGAAATGGTGGTGCCAATGAACGCGCTGGTGGGCGACGCCTGGCTGCGTGGCGAGTTGCAGATCTTTGAAGAGCACCTCTACACCGAGGCCGTCACCGCCGTGCTGCGCCACGGCATCCACACCTTGCCGCCTGGCGCCCCCCACCGCCCCCGCGTGCTGTTGACCACTTTCCCGAAAGAGCCGCACAGCCTGGGTTTGCTGATGGCAGAAACCATGCTGGCGTTGCAGGGCTGCACCTGTTTGTCGCTCGGCCCGCAAACGCCGATGGACGACATCGTCCGCGCGGCAGCGGCCCAGCGTTCGGATGCGGTGGCGCTGAGCTTCACCAGCAGCCTGAACACCAACTACGTGCTGGCGGGACTGACTGCGCTGCGCGCACAACTGCCCGCGGCGGTGGAAATCTGGGTTGGCGGCCAGTGCCCGGCGCTGTACCGCCGCGAGATTCCCGGCGTGACACCCTTGCCCAATTTCGACGCGCTGTCGGCGCACTTGGCCCAGTGGCAACGCGTGCCCGCATGAGTCCGGCCGGCTTCAAGGGCAACAAGCAGAACCTGCCCCAGAAACCCTGTGTCGCCTGCGGCCTGCCCATGGTCTGGCGCAAAAGCTGGGCCAAGAACTGGGACAGCGTGAAGTACTGCTCCGAGCGCTGCCGCCGCGCCAAACCCCCAGGCAATCCCCCGTGACCCAACCGACCGACCGCCCCCAGAGTCACGCCCCCCAGACGCCACTGCGCCGTCTGGTGCTGGTGTTGGGCGACCAGCTCTGGCTGGGCAACCCTGCGCTGGCCGACTTTGATGCCACGCACGATGCGGTGCTGATGATCGAGGCGCACAGCGAAGGCACCGCGGTGTGGAGCCACAAGGCCCGCATCGCGCTCTTTCTCTCGGCCATGCGCCACTTCTGTAACGAAGTGCACCGCCAAGGCTGGCGCTACCACTACGTGGCGCTGGATGACGGCACCAGAACGCTGTCCTTTTCAGACCATCTGCGCGAGGCCATACAGCGGCTCAAGCCAGAAATCGTTCAAGTTTGTGAGCCGGGCGAGTGGCGGATGCTGGAAACCGTGCAAAACACCGCCAGCGCCTGCGACGTGCCCTTGCAGGTGCTGCCTGACACCCATTTCATGTGCAGCCGTGAACAGTTCGCCCGCTGGGCCAGCGGCCGCAAAGAGCTGCGCATGGAGTACTTTTACCGCGAGATGCGGCGCCAGCACGGCGTGTTGGTACAGGGCCGCGGCAAAACCGCCGAGCCCGAAGGCGGGCAGTGGAACTTTGACGCCGAGAACCGCCAGGGCTACCCCAAGACCGGGCCGGGGGACATTCCGCCGCCCGCGCTCTTCGCGCCCGACCGCGTCACCACCGAGGTGCTGGCGCTGGTGGCGAAGCACTTCCCCGATCACCCGGGGTCGCTCGACCACTTTGTCTGGCCCGTCACCCGCGCGCAGGGGCTGGAGGCGTTGCAGCGCTTCGTTGACGCGCGGCTGGAACATTTTGGCCCGCACCAGGACGCGATGTGGACCGGCACCCCGTGGGGCTGGCACGGCATCATTTCGGTGGCGCTTAACCTGCACCTCATCGACCCGCGCGAGGTGATCGCCGCGGCCGAACAGGCCTACCGCGAACGAGGATTGCCGCTCGCCAGTGTGGAGGGTTTCATCCGCCAGGTGCTGGGCTGGCGCGAGTTCATTCGCGGCATGTACTGGCTCGACATGCCACAAATGAAGACCGCCAACCACTACAACCACCAGCGCCGCCTGCCAGCCTGGTACTGGACCGGCGAGACGCAGATGGCCTGCATGCGCGACGTGGTGGGTCAGACGCTGAAATACGGTTTTGCCCACCACATCCAGCGGCTGATGGTCACCGGCCAGTTCGCGCTGCTGGCCGAAATCAGCCCGCAGCAGGTGGCCGACTGGTATTTGGCGGTGTACGTGGACGCGATCGAGTGGGTGGAGTTGCCCAACGTGGCCGGCATGGCGCTTTACGCCGACGGCGGGCGTTTCACCAGCAAACCATACATCGCCAGCGGCCAGTACATCAAGCGCATGAGCAACTATTGCCAGGGCTGCC
>CAZANT010000235.1:0-4133 GCA_964486575.1 uncultured Burkholderiaceae bacterium
AGGCCGCCGGTCGCCACGACCACTGCACGGGCCTCGATGGCGCCGCGGTCACTGTCGATCTGGTACCCGCTGGGGCCGGTGCGCACCGCCGCCACACGGCATGGCTGCCAGTGCGTCACGCCACCGGCCATGCACTCGCGCAACAGCATTTGAATAATGTCGTCGGCCGAGTGGTCACAAAACAGCTGGCCTTTGTGCTTCTCGTGGTGAGCAATTCCGTGTTGCTTGACCAGCCCGATGAAGTCTTGGGGCGTGTAGCGGGACAACGCGGAGCGGCAAAAGTGCGGGTTAGCGCTGATGAAGTTCGCCGGCGTGACCTCCCGGTTGGTGAAGTTGCAGCGCCCGCCGCCGGAAATACGGATTTTCTCGGCGACTTTTTCGCTGTGGTCCAGCAGCAAGACCTTCAGGCCGAGCTGGCCAGCCACGCCAGCGCAAAACAGACCGGCTGCGCCGGCACCGACGATCACAACATCAAACAACACGCGGCGTCCGTTCTGGTTAAAGCGCCACCCTCGCGGTAGGCGCGGCGGCGTCCGCGGTAGGCGCGGCGGCGTCGCGACGCAGTGTAACGGCCCGGCGAGGGGCCGGCGATGGCGCCCGGGACTCAGGCCTGGCGGCGTTGCGTAGGTTGTTCGCTTGGTCCGGTCAGTGCCGCAGCGGCCAAACCCTGCAGAACGTCGCCCACCACGATCACCGAGGGGCTGCGGAAGCCGCCAGCAGCCACGCTGCTGCCAAGCGCTGCCAGGGTCGTCACCACGTGTTTCTGGTTGGTACGGCTCACGTCCTGCACCACCGCTACCGGTGTCTCTGCGGGCAGGCCCGACAGCAGGCCAGACTCAATTTCACGCAGGCCGCTCACACCCATGTAAATCACCAGGGTGAGGCGTGCGTGGTGGGCCATGCGAGCGATGGCGGGCCAATCCGTGTGGTCTTGCCCGGGCTTGGCGTGGCCAGTGAGGAAGACCACCCCATGCGCGTATTCGCGGTGGGTCAGCGGCACCCCGAGCGAGGTGATGCCGGCCAGCCCGGCAGTGATGCCATTGATCACATCCACCTGAATGCCAGCGGCGCGCAAGGTGTCCACCTCTTCGCCGCCGCGGCCAAAAATGAACGGGTCGCCGCCCTTCAGGCGCACCACGTTCTCGCCTTCCTGCACGGCCATGAGCATCATTTTTTCAATGAAGGCCTGCGGGGTGGACTTGCAGCCGCCGCGCTTTCCCACATGCACCACGCGAGCCGTAGGCGCGGCGAAGGCGACGACCGCGTCGCTCACGAGGTCATCTACGAGGAGCACCGTGGCCGCCTGTATGGCTTTGACGGCTTTCAGGGTGAGAAGCTCGGGATCGCCCGGGCCGGCACCCACCAAGGTGCACCGACCTTGGCCTGTCAGGGGGCCGCGGCCAGGGCCAGGCAGAAACGGGGTGGTTATTGGGGTTCGCATGATGGGGAAACAAGACGCAAGATGTGTTCCACCTGCTGCGCAATGGGAGCCGGGACCGGCAATTTGCCACACAGCACGGCGTTGATGTAGGTCGCTGTGCTGGCCGCATCGGTGGTGGTGGGCAGTTCCGGCAGCGTGGCGAGCGTGCCAGTTTGCGCTTCTTGCAGCACCTGGCGTTCGCCCGCCAGGAAGCCGGTCATGGCAGGCATGCGGCGCGGATCGGCGACCGGTTCGCCCTCGGTGCCGCGCAGCAGCATGGCGTTGGTCTGGGTGAGTGCGAAGGTGGCGGCCATGGACAGTGCGTACTCTGGATGGGTGTAGCTACCGACCACGAGGCCGGGGCCCGCGCAAGGGTTCATCAGCTTGACCAAACTGTGGGCTGGGTTCCTCAAGCCGACCACGCGGCGCACGTCCAGCAAACGCTTGAGGCCAACGCACAGCCGTTCGGTCGGTACAAAACGCAGAGTGCCATTTGCTACCTTATCTGTAGTCGAACCGTCAGTAATACCAAGGGCTAGAAGCACTTCTGATGCAAAAACACGGCTGGATTCTGTGGCTGTGCCGTGAATCAGCACCGGCTGGCCTTCACGGGCCAGCAGCAGGGCCAGCAGCGGGGTGAGCACAGGCAGCTTGCGGGCGCCGTTGTAGCTGGGCAGTACAACCAGGGGGGTGTCGCTGGCAGGCAGTTTGTTTAGCCGGGCGTCGGTGGCGTCGAGAAAGCCGGCCATTTCCTCGGGCGTTTCGCCTTTGATGCGCATCGCCAGGCAGAACGCACCAATCTCCAGATCGGTGACGCTGCCGTCCAGCACCTGACCAAAAAGGTCAGCGGCCTGCTCGCGCCGCAGTGCGCGCGCGCCATCCTTGCCACGACCAATTTCTTTGATGTACTGACTGATGCCCATGGAGGGGATTGTCGGGCATGGCTCATGACTTTTAGCCATAAGCTGAATGACCCGGAGGGCGGCTCAGGCTGCCTGCCGGAGTGGGGGCGCTGTGCGCACCATGCGCTTGAGTTCTGGCACGCAGGAACCGCAGTTGGTGCCGCATTTCAGGTGACTCTGCAACGAGGCAAGCCGATCCTCTGCCGAGCCAGTGCAGCACCCCAGGTGGGACCCGATCGCCTCCTCGGTCACGTTGAAGCAGGTGCAGACCTGCCTGCCATTCGACTGCACGGCTACCGGGGCTGTCGCACCCGGCACCAGCAGCCGCCGACCGTAGGCCTGGGCGGGCAGTTCATCCTGCAGCAGGGTTTTGATCCAGGCCTCGGCACTGGTGTCGCCAGACAGCAGAAAGCCTTCCAGCATGGCTTGGTCATGGCTTCGTACCAACTTGACTGTGCGGTGTTGGCCCTTTTTTCGGTCGGCGTAACGCAGGGTGTGGGTGCCGGTCAGGCCGAGGATCGCTTCCAAATGATGTAACACCGCCGCATCGGGCGCGTAGTCTCCTGCGGCGCGGAACAGAACGCCACTGCGTTCCCGGCCAAAAGGAACGCAACTGGTAAAAGCAAACTGTGCCATTAGCGGCTTGAGCTTGGTCCGTGCCTCGAGCGCCTGCGCGTCTGGCAGCCAAGCCACGCCGAGCAGTGACCACGGCAATTCGGCCTTCAGGATCTTCACCGCCGCATGTTTGAGTTCAGGTTGTTTGGAGGTGGGGCAGTAGGCCGATGTGGTGAGCGCGTTCACACCAGCCAGCCGATCACCGGTACTGGCTCGGCCGCTGAGGTATTCCTCCCCCCAATGCATGGCAATGAAGGCTTGGCTCAAGCCAACTTCGGTCGACGCCTGAACCGGCACCACGATGGAACCGCGCTTGGACGTGACGTGCACCAACTCGCCGTCGCGCAGGCGCCGCCGGTCCATGTCCTGCGGGTGCATCTGCACGCTGGGCTCGGCCACGTGGCCAAACAGGCGGCCCAGGGTGCCGGTGCGGCTCATGCCGTGCCACTGGTCGCGCAGGCGACCAGTGGTGAGCGAGAACGGGAAACGCGACTCCCTCGGTTCGGCCACCGGGGTGTAGACGGTATTGGCAAATTTGGCCCGGCCGTCGGCGGTGGGGAAGTGGCCGTCTTCATACAAACGCACCTTGCCGCTCAATTCGCCTGACCGCAGTGGCCACTGCTGCGGCGCAGCATCGAGCATGGCGTAGCTCATGCCAGTGATGTCCAGGTCGCGCCCACGGGTGGACTCGCGGTGCTCGTTCCAGATTGACTCGGCGTCCTCGTAGGGGAACAGCCCACGCGGGCCGTCAATCGCCGCTTCCAGTCGGCGGGCGAAAGCGACCGCGATGGACCAGTCGTGCCGGGCGTCGGCGGGCGCCGCCACCGCAGGCCGCACGCGGGAGATCCTGCGTTCGCTGTTCGTCACGGTACCGACTTTTTCACCCCAGGTGGTGGCTGGCAGCAGAAGGTCGGCGTGGTCGCAGGTGGCGGGGGTGGCAAAGGCCTCTTGCACCACCACGAACTCGGCGCGTTCCAGTGCGCGGCGCACCGTGGCTTGGTCTGGCATGGACTGCAGCGGATTGGTGCAGGCGATCCACAGGGCCTTGACTTCGCCGTCCGCCGCGGCCTGGAACAGCTCAACGGCGGTTTTGCCGGGCTTGGAGGGCACCTCAGGCACGCCCCAGAGCCTCGCCACCTCTGCGCGGTGCTCGGGGTTGCCCATGTCTCGGTGCGCGCTGAGCAGGTTGGCCAAGC
>CAZANT010000236.1:0-4123 GCA_964486575.1 uncultured Burkholderiaceae bacterium
GCGGCTTTTGGCGATCTTGTGGGTGGGCACCTTGATCCGACCCTGCCCAGCGCTGGCGCCAATGGTGCGCACGGTGCGGGCAGCGTCGAGCAGCGACGCATCGGAAATATCGTCAGAGTACGCGAACGCGGTTTTTTCGCCGCTGACCGCGCGCACGCCCACGCCCTGGTCAATACTGAAGCTGCCAGTTTTCACAATGCCCTCTTCCAGACTCCAGCCTTCGCTGCGGGTGTACTGGAAATAGAGGTCGGCGTCGTCCACCTTGTGCGCCTTGATCTCGGCAAGTGCCTTGGCCAGGTGCGACTCGTGCAGGCCGAACGGGGTCAGCAGCAGGCTTTTGGCAATGTCCAGCCGCTCGGCGGTGGACTGGGCCTGGGGCGCGGCTTTGGAGGAGAGCGATGGGGTCTTGGGGCGTGGTGCGAGCATGGTTCCATTGTAGGGATTCGCACGCCGCGCAACCGGGGCAGGGTCACTACCAAATCAATAGCTGGACCGTGATTATTCACTGGGGCTCGGACACCAAATCGCTAGAAAACGCTGCCATGCGGCTGCCACAGACCCTTTTGGCGGCAGCCGCGGACACAAATCGCCTCAGGACTGAAGCAACTGCCTCGACCGCGCAATCGACATCAGGATGCCAATCGCCATGCCCAGCGTCACCATGGCGGTGCCGCCGTAGCTGATGAAAGGCAACGGCACGCCCACCACCGGCAAAATGCCGCTGACCATGCCCATGTTGACAAAGGCGTAGGTGAAAAAAATCATGCACATGCTGCCGGCCAGCAGTCGGGCAAACAGCGTGGGGGCGTCCATTGCAATCACCAGTCCGCGCAGGATCAGAAAGAGGAAGGCGGCGATCAGCGCCAGGTTGCCGAACAGGCCAAACTCCTCGGAAAAGGCAGCGAAGATGAAGTCGGTGGTGCGCTCGGGAATGAACTCGAGGTGCGTTTGCGTGCCCTGCATGAAGCCCTTGCCAAACAGCCCGCCAGAGCCGATCGCGATCATCCCCTGGATGATGTGAAAACCCTTGCCCAGTGGGTCACGCGTCGGGTCTAGCAGGGTACAGATGCGCTGCTGTTGGTAGTCGTGCAACACCGACCAGCGCACGCCGTCAGCACACAGGGTGGGGCCATAAGCCACCAGCAAAACGATGCCTGCCCCGGCCAGCAACACCGGCGGGATGATCAGCTTCCAGCTCAGCCCGGCGAAAAAAATCACCGACAGACCGGCCGCCAGCACCAGCAGCGAGGTGCCGAGGTCGGGTTGCTTCATGATGAGCGCCACGGGTACCAGCAACAACCCCCCGGCCACAATGAAGTCCAGCGGTGCCAGCTGGCCTTCGCGCTTCTGGAACCACCAAGCCAGCATCAGCGGCATCGCGATCTTCAAGATTTCGCTTGGCTGGATTACCACGCCCACATTCAGCCAGCGGGTCGCGCCTTTTTTGGTGATGCCAAACAAGGCCACCGCCACCAGCAGCACCACACCGGCGGTGTAGAGCGGCAATGCAAACTGCATCAAGCGGCCCGGAGGCACCTGCGCCACCACAAACATGATGGTGGCGGCAATCAGCATGTTGCGGCCGTGGTCCACAAACCGGCTGCCGTGGTCGTAACCCGACGAGTACATGATCACCATGCCCGCAACCGCCAGCAGCAGCACAGCCATCGTCAGTGGCACGTCAAAGCCCTCGAAGTACGGGGCAATCCGTTGCAGCAACGAGGGGCGGTTCAAAACAGCAGGCATGCCGAATTATCCCGCGCTGGTGCCTATGATGGCCGCATGCCAACCACCCATTTGCTCTACCTGCACGGTTTTCGCTCGTCGCCCCAATCTGTCAAGGCGCAAAAAGTTGCCAAGCGGGTCGCCCTTCAGCACCCCGGCGTGGTTTGGTGGTGCCCCCAACTCGCCATTTCGCCGGCCGAGGCTGCCGCACAGATTGCGCATGGCACCGCCGACTGGCCTGCCGCAGGCATGGCGGTGGTGGGGTCGTCGCTCGGTGGTTTTTACGCCAGCTGGCTGGCCGCACGGCGCAACTGCAAAGCGGTGCTGCTCAACCCGGCCGTCCACCCGGCCCGCGATTTGGCCCGGTACATTGGCGAGCAAACCGCGTGGCACAACCCAGAAGAGCGGTTTTTCTTTCAGCCAGCCTTCGTGGACGAACTTCAGGCGCTGGACACCGATACCCCGCCCCACCCAACGCCCGGGAACGTGCTGGCCGTGGTTGCAAAGGGCGACGAGGTGCTGGACTGGCGCGAGATGGTCGCCCGCCATGCCTGCGCGCACCTGCGGCTGCGCGAGCGCAGCGACCACGCGCTGAGCGATTTCGACGAGCTGATTGACGCTGTGTTCGACTTTCTGCAGTTGGACTGAATTGCGTCGCACCGGACGGCACAGACACCCCGTGGGACAATCCAGCCCATGTTTGCATTGTTTGAAGAAGCCGGCAAGTTTCAGGCTGGCCGCATCCTGTCGGAGGCCGAGTCGTCGGCCCAGATCGAGCTGGACTCCGGCAAGCGGGTGAAGGTCAAGGCGGCCAATGTGTTGCTGAAGTTCGAGAAACCCGCACCGGCGGAGTTGCTCGCTCTGGCCAAAGTCCAAGCCGACGAGATCGAGCTCGACCTGGCTTGGGAGTTCGCCCCCGAGGACGAGTTCGGCTTCGCCGACCTCGCACGGGTTTACTTTAGCGACAACGCGACCCTGGTCCAGCAGGCCGGGACGTTGTTCCGGCTGTTTGACGCACCGCATTATTTCCGCCGAAGCGGCAAAGGCCGCTTCCGCAAGGCAGCGGCGGAGATTTTGCAGCAGGCGCTGCTGGCGATCGAGAAGAAAAAGCAGATCCAGCTGCAGATCGATGCCTGGGCCAGCGCACTGGCTGTGGGGGAGTGCCCCGAGCCGGTGCGCGAACAGCTCTACAAGATTTTGTTCCGGCCGGACAAAAACGCGCCTGAATACAAAGCGGTGGTTGACGCCGCCCGCGCGACACAAACCGCGCCGCTGACCCTGCTGCAAAACGCGGGGGCCATCGACTCCCCCTACCAGTTCCACTGGCGTCGGTTTTTGTTTGACAATTTTCCGCGCGGCACCGGCTTTCCAGCGCTGGAGGCGCCAAAAATTGAGGATGCCCTGTCGGTGGCCACTGTTGCCGCGTTCTCGATTGACGACTCCTCCACCACCGAGATTGACGATGCACTGTCGGTGCAGGGCCTGGGCACCGGTACGGTGGTGCTAGGCATCCACATCGCGGCGCCGGGTTTGGCGATAGCCCCCGGCAGCCCGGTGGACGTTGTGGGTCGAACCCGCCTGTCCACCGTCTACATGCCTGGCTACAAGCTCACCATGCTGCCGGACACGGTGGTACAGCACTACACACTTCAAGCTGGACGCGACTGCCCGGCCGTGTCGCTCTACGCTACGTTGGACGAAGCGACGCTGGAGATCCGCGCCACAGAAACCAAGCTGGAACGCGTGCCCATCGTCGCCAACTTGCGGCACGACCAGCTCGACACGCTGGTTACCGAAGACTGGCTCAGTCAGACGTCTGCCGACGACCATCCTGCGCTGCAGGCCATCCCCCAGGCCCATGCCAGCCTCGCTTTTTTGCACCGCCTCGCCCGCCACCTGAAGGCTGGCCGCGAAGTGGTGCGCGGCAAACCCGAGAACTTCAACCGGCCGGATTACAACTTCCGGCTCGTTGGGCACGGTGACGCCGAGCCCACCGGTGTCGAGACGGTGTTGATCAGCACTCGACAGCGCGGCGCGCCACTCGATTTGATCGTGGCCGAGGCCATGATTCTGGCCAACAGCACTTGGGGCCAGTGGCTCGCCGAACACGGCCTGCCGGGCATTTACCGAAGCCAGGCCAGCTTGGCACCGGGCGTCAAGGTGCGCATGGGCACCAAGGCGCTGCCGCACGCTGGCATTGGCGTGAAGAGTTACGCCTGGAGCACCTCACCCCTGCGCCGCTACACCGACCTGGTTAACCAGTGGCAAATCATCGCCTGCGCCCGCCACGGCAAGACCGCCGCGCTCGCCGCGCCGTTCAAGCCCAAAGACGCGGAGCTGTTTTCCATCATCTCGGCCTTTGACGCGGCCTACGCCGCCTACAACGGCTACCAGGCTG
>CAZANT010000237.1:0-4120 GCA_964486575.1 uncultured Burkholderiaceae bacterium
ATCAGCTGCGCAGCCGTGCAGCCACTTGGCTGGTCAGTTCCGCCAGCACAGATTGAACCACTGCCTCAATCTGTGTTTCGGTCATGGTCGCGTCGTCAACACCCAGCGTCAAGCGGATGGCGAGGCTTTTTTCTCCCAGTGCAAGGGCGGCACTGGTCTGTTTAGGTCGGTAGACATCAAACAGAACCGCCTTCTTCAAGGCAGCGGCTCCAGAGGCGCTGTGCACTGCGGTCATCACCTGTGCGTGGGTGACTGCTTCGGCCACCGTCACTGCGATGTCGCGCTCGACCACCTGGAAGCGCGTCACAGGATTGAATACTGGCACGGCACGAGAGAGCACCGCTTCGAGCGACAGTTCAAACAGCACTGGCGCCTGTACCAAGCCGTACTGCTGACGCCATTTCGGGTGCAACTCGCCCACGTGCCCCACCAGGACGCCATCGATACGGATGCCAGCGCAGCGGCCAGGGTGCAACGCCGGGTGCTCGGCCGGCTCGAAGCTCGCTTTTCGAGGCGCGAACAAGGCTTCGACGTCGCCCTTGACATCGAAGAAGTCAACCACACCTGGCTTGCCGCCCCAATGCAAAACGTCGACTGGGCCATAGGCCAAACCGGACACGCGCATCGGCTGGTCAAACCCTTCCACCGTGGTGTCGGTGTTACGCGTTTCGGGGCTGCGAAGAAACACACGCCCCACCTCAAAGACACGGACTCTGTCGGCTTTGCGATCCAGGTTGAATTTGAGCACCTGGAGCAGCGAGCCGATCAGCGAGGACCGCATCACGCTCATCTGGCTGGCAATGGGGTTCAGCAGGCGAATGGGGGAGGCATTGCCTGCCAGCTCGTGCTCCCAGCGCTCCTCGACAAAACTGAAATTGATGGTTTCCAGGTAGCCACGCTCTGCCAATGACCGGCGTACCGCGAAGGGACCGCGACGCGCTTCGGGTCGAACCCGAGCAGTGATGGGCGCCAAAGGGGGGGTTGTGGGCAAATGGTTGTAGCCCACCATCCGGGCTACCTCCTCGATCAGGTCTTCCTCGATTTGCAGGTCAAAACGGTAGGCAGGTGGTGTCACCGTCAGCACGCCCGCCTGTTCATTGACTGGCAAACCCAGGCGCTGCAACGCACCAATGCAGTCATTCGTAGTGAGTGGCATGCCAATCACGCGCGACGCGCGCGCCACGCGCAAGGACACCGGTTGGCTCGACGGCATGTTTACCTGCTGATCGTCGACCGGGCCAGCCTCGCCGCCGCAGATCGCCTGAATCAACCCTGTAATGCGCTCGATGTGAGCCACCGTTTGGCTCGGATCTACCCCGCGCTCAAAACGGTGTCCCGCGTCGGTGGAAAAATTGAAGCGGCGTGAGCGGCCAGCGATGGCTCTGGGCCACCAGAAAGCCGCCTCGATGTAAACGTTACGGGTATCGTCCGACACGGCGGTGGCGTCGCCACCCATGATGCCGGCCAAGGACTCAACCTGGTGCGCGTCGGCGATCACGCCCACCTGCTCGTCCACCGTGACGGTGGTGCCGTTGAGCAATTTCAGCTGCTCTCCGGGCCGGCCCCAACGTACAGTCAGGTCACCTCGGATTTTTTCCAGGTCGAAGATGTGCGATGGCTGCCCAAACTCAAACATCACATAGTTGGAGATGTCCACCAGCACGTTGACACTGCGCTGGCCACAGCGGGCCAGGCGGTCCAGCATCCAGGGCGGTGTTACCGCTTTGGGGTTGACACCACGAACCACCCGACCTGAAAAACGGCCACAAAGGTCGGGCGCACTGACCTGCACCGCGAGTTTGTCCTGATGCACAACAGGCGCTGGCTCGACATCGGGTCTTAGCAGCGGGGCACCCGTCAAAGCGGCTACTTCTCTGGCCACGCCATAAACACTGAGGCAGTGTGCGAGGTTCGGCGTGAGCTTGAGCGTGAAAAGCGTGTCGTCCAGATTCAGATGCTGGCGAATGTCCTCGCCGACCACGGCATCGGCTTGCAACTCCAGCAGCCCGCCTTGATCGTCCGACAGTTGCAGTTCGCGCGCAGAACACAACATCCCCTGGCTCTCCACGCCGCGCAACTTACCCAGTTTGATCACCAACGATTTGCCGTCGTCGCCAGGTGGCAATTCGGCACCGACCAATGCGCAGGGAACCTTGATGCCAGCGCGCGCGTTCGGTGCACCGCACACGATATTGAGCAGGCTACCCTGCCCCACGTCAACCTGACAGACACGCAGACGGTCTGCATCAGGGTGTTGAACCGCCTCGCGAATTTCACCCACCACGACCTTCTCGAACGGTGGCGCTACCGGTTTGAGCTCCTCGACCTCCAAACCCGCCATGGTGAGGGTTTCGGCAAGTTGGGCCGTGGTGAGAGGGGGGTTGCAAAACGAACGCAGCCAAGACTCGGGAAATTGCATCTTCTTGGTCTCTTTTTGTTATTGAAATTGCGACAGGAAGCGGATGTCGCCGTCAAAAAACAGGCGCAAATCATTCACGCCGTAGCGCAACATGGTGAGCCGGTCAGGGCCCATGCCGAAAGCAAAGCCGATGTATCTTTCCGGATCCAACCCCATGTTGCGCACCACATTCGGGTGCACCTGGCCTGAGCCAGCCACCTCCAACCAGCGGCCAGCCAACGGCCCGCTCTGGAACTGAATGTCCACCTCGGCGCTGGGCTCGGTGAAGGGGAAAAAGCTGGGACGGAACCGCAACACCAGATCGTCGCGCTCGAAGAAGGTGCGGCAGAAATTGGTGAACACCACCTTCAAATCCTTGAAGCTGACGTTCTCGCCGATCCACAGGCCTTCGCACTGGTGAAACATGGGCGAATGGGTGGCGTCGCTGTCGACACGGTAAGTTCGGCCAGGTGCGATCACGCGGATCTCAGGCATGCCTGTGCCGTCGGCAATGGCTGTCTTATGCCGCTTCACGTGCTGCACTGCGTAGCGGATCTGCATTGGACTGGTGTGCGTCCGCAACAAGTTGGGCGCAGTGGCTGTGCCGCCTTCAACATAGAAGGTGTCATGCATCGAGCGCGCTGGGTGGTCTTCCGGGGTGTTGAGCGCCGTAAAGTTGAACCAATCGGTCTCAATCTCCGGGCCTTCGGCCACATCAAACCCCATCGACCCGAAGATGGCTTCGATGCGTTCCAGCGTCAGCGACACCGGGTGCAATCCACCCTGCCCGCGTTGCCGACCGGGCAAGCTGACATCGAGCGCTTCTGCTTGCAACTGCTGAGCGAGTTCGGCGTCCGCCATGGCCTGCCTGCGCGCGGCCAAGGCGGATTCAATCGCCTGCTTGGTCAGATTGATGGCCGCGCCGCGCGACTTTTTCTCGTCCACACTCAATGTGGCCATGCCCCTCATTAGCTCGGTCACACGACCGGATTTACCGAGGAACTGCGCTTTGGCGTTCTCCAATTCCGCTGGCGTGGCGGCCTGTGAAAAACTGGTTCGCGCTGCGTCTACCAATGCATCCAACTCGTTCATGGTGTCGTCACTGTGGTTGGCTAATAAAAAAAGGATTGGGGCCTCTGCAAGCCCCAACCCCTTTGATTTACTGCGTGACCCGCTGTTTATTGAATAGCAGGTCGCGAGGAAAATCCGGTCATCAAGCGGCCAGTTTGGCTTTGACCTGTTCGACGATACCGGCGAAAGCGGCCTTGTCGTGCACAGCAATGTCGGCCAGCATCTTGCGGTCGATCTCGATGGCGGCCTTCTTCAAGCCGTTGGCGAACTGGCTGTAGGTCAGACCGCATTCGCGGGCTGCAGCGTTGATACGCGCAATCCACAACTGGCGGAACACGCGCTTTTTGGTGCGGCGGTCACGGTAGGCGTATTGCCCCGCCTTCATCACCGCTTCTTTGGCGATGCGGAAAACATTGCCGCGGCGACCGCGGAAACCTTTGGCAAGGGCGAGAACTTTTTTGTGGCGGGCGCGAGCCGTTACACCACGTTTGACGCGAGGCATGTGTTACTCCTTGTTCGTCGTTGATTAAATGCCCATGCCGGGCAGCATTTGCGCAACGTGACCCATATTGGTCTCATGCACAGAAACCGCACCCCGCAGGTGGCGTTTGTTCTTGGTGGTCTTCTTGGTCAAAATGTGACGCTTGAAGG
>CAZANT010000238.1:0-4118 GCA_964486575.1 uncultured Burkholderiaceae bacterium
CTCCCTTCACACTCGTGAGTGCCCATTTTGGGACAAAAGCATGAGGCTGCCACGGCAATGACGCGTAATTTCCTTACACTTCGCGGCTTAGCCCGAATATCCGGTGTTCTCCTAGCCCTTTTTGACCTGCCGAGGCCTGAATGAAATTTCGCTTCCCCATCATCATCATCGATGAAGATTTCCGTTCTGAGAACACCTCGGGTCTGGGCATCCGTGCCATGGCACAGGCCATTGAGGCAGAGGGCTTTGAGGTCTTGGGCGTGACGAGCTACGGCGACCTGAGTCAGTTCGCCCAGCAGCAATCGCGCGCCAGTGCCTTCATCTTGTCCATCGACGATGAGGAGTTCACCGTGGGCCCCGACCTCGACCCGGCGGTGCTCAACCTGCGCCACTTCATTGAAGAGGTGCGCCGAAAGAACCTGGATGTGCCGATTTACGTTTACGGCGAGACCAAAACCTCGCGCCATATCCCGAACGATATCTTGCGGGAATTGCACGGCTTCATCCATATGTTTGAGGACACGCCAGAGTTCGTGGCGCGACACATCATTCGTGAAGCCAAGAGCTACCTCGAAGGGGTGCAGCCACCGTTCTTCAAGGCACTGTTGGATTATGCGGAAGACGGCTCGTACTCGTGGCACTGCCCGGGACACTCTGGCGGTGTGGCGTTCTTGAAGAGCCCAGTGGGGCAGATGTTCCACCAGTTTTTTGGTGAAAACATGCTACGAGCCGACGTGTGCAACGCGGTGGAGGAGCTTGGCCAGCTGTTGGACCACGACGGGGCCATCGGTGCAAGCGAGCGCAACGCAGCCCGTATTTTCAACGCCGACCACTGCTTCTTTGTCACCAACGGCACCAGTACCTCCAACAAGATGGTCTGGCACCACACGGTGGCGCCCGACGATGTGGTGGTGGTGGACCGCAACTGCCACAAAAGCGTGCTGCACTCCATCATCATGACGGGTGCGGTGCCGGTGTTTTTGAAGCCCACCCGCAACCACTTCGGCATCATCGGCCCCATCCCCAAGAGCGAGTTTGAGCCCGCCGCCATCAAGGCCAAGATCAAAGCCAACCCGCTGCTCAAAGGCGTAGACGCCGACAAAATCAAACCGCGCGTGCTGACGCTTACCCAATCCACCTACGACGGCGTGCTTTACAACACCGAGACCGTCAAGACCATGCTAGACGGCTACGTCGAGAACCTGCACTTTGACGAGGCGTGGCTGCCGCACGCCGCTTTCCACCCGTTTTACGGCAGTTACCACGCCATGGGCAAGAAGCGGGCTCGGCCCAAACACGCGGTGGTGTACGCCACCCAGTCCATCCACAAGCTGCTGGCTGGCATCAGCCAGGCCAGCCATGTTCTTGTGCAGGACTCGCAGACCGTCAAGCTGGACCGCCACCTCTTCAACGAAGCCTACCTGATGCACACCAGCACCAGCCCGCAGTACAGCATCATCGCCAGCTGCGACGTCGCAGCCGCCATGATGGAGCCCCCCGGTGGCACCGCACTGGTGGAAGAAAGCATCGCTGAGGCTTTGGACTTCCGCCGCGCCATGCGCAAGGTGGACGACGAGTACGGCGACGACTGGTGGTTCAAGGTTTGGGGCCCGGAGAAACTGGTGGATGAGGGGATTGGCCGCTCGGACGACTGGGTGATCAAAGGCGAGAGCAAGAGCGGCAAGTCAAGCGCCAACTGGCACGGCTTCGGCAAGATGGCCGCAGGATTCAACATGCTGGACCCGATCAAGGCCACCATCGTCACGCCCGGCATGGACTTAAACGGCAAGTTCTCAAAAACCGGCATCCCTGCCAGCATCGTCACCAAGTTCTTGGCCGAGCACGGCGTGGTGGTGGAGAAGACCGGCCTGTACAGCTTCTTCATCATGTTCACCATCGGCATCACCAAGGGCCGTTGGAACAGCATGTTGACCGCGCTGCAGCAGTTCAAAGACGACTACGCCAAGAACCAGCCCATGTGGCGGGTGTTGCCGGAGTTTGTGCAGAAGTACCCGCGCTACGAAAAAATGGGATTGGCTGACCTGTGCCACCACGTGCACGCGTTGTACGCCAAGTACGACATCGCCCGCCTCACCACCGACATGTACCTGAGCGATCTGACGCCGGCCATGAAGCCCAGCGACGCCTACGCGCACATTGCCTTGCGCAAGACCGAGCGGGTGGAGATTGACCAGCTGGAGGGTCGGGTCACTGTGGGCTTGGTGACGCCTTACCCACCGGGTATTCCGTTGTTGATTCCTGGCGAGGTCTTCAATAAAAAGATTGTCGATTACCTCAAGTTCGCACGCGAGTTCAATGCCCAGTGCCCTGGCTTTGAGACCGACATCCACGGCTTGGTAGAGGCGCAGGACGCCGATGGCAAGACGCGCTACTACGCCGACTGCGTTCAACTGGATGCGTAACAACGTGTGGCTCGCAAGGCCTTACGGCGGCGTCACATCCGCTGCAGGTTTAAACCCGTAAGGTCTGGGTCTGTCGCATCTACGGCAGATTCAACCTGAAGGAGTTTTACCCATGATTTCACAACAACTGGCCACCTTGGGCGCCGCTGTGTTGCTGACCACCGCTTCTGCTGCCGTCATGGCGCAGGCCACGATGGGCGCCAGCGCTAACGCCAACGCGGGTGGGGTTGCTGCGGGGGCTTCGGTCATGGTGGGCGGCGCCCCCATGCTGCCCACCAAAGACATCATCGACAACGCCGTCAATTCCAAAGATCACACGACGCTGGTCGCGGCCGTAAAAGCCGCTGGCTTGGTTGAGACGCTCAAAGGCCCAGGCCCGTTCACCGTGTTTGCACCGACCAACGCAGCGTTTGCTGCACTGCCTGCCGGCACCGTGGACAACCTGCTGAAGCCTGAAAACAAGGCCGCGCTAAGCGGCGTGCTGACCTACCATGTGGTGGCCGGCAAGCTGGATGCCGCAGCCCTGACCAAACAAATCTCCGATGGCAAAGGCAGCGCCACCCTGAAGACCGTTGCGGGTGGCACGCTCACCGCAAAGGCCGCGGGCGGCAAGGTCACGGTGACCGATGAAAAAGGTGGGACCGCCACCGTCACCATCGCCAACGTGTACCAGTCCAATGGCGTGATTCACGTGGTCGACAAAGTGTTGTTGCCGAAGTAATTCAGCGCCAGCACAAAGGCTCACCACCTGTGAGGGTGGTGAGCCTTTGTGATGGCCGATTCGATGCTCACCACTGCGTAATTGATAGCAAGACCGCAAGGTTTCACTGGGGCTTGAGGTTAATTTTTATTGAAAAATTCCCTGAAAGCCCTGGGCCGGGTACCTCAAAGGCCGTCAGACGCCAGCGGGCTCAGCAATCCCGCCCACCACCTGGCTGAAGCCGCCGTCCACATAGGTGATCTCGGCGGTTACGCCTGCGGCGAGGTCGCTCATCAAGAACGCGGCAACGTTGCCCACGTCGTCAATGGTCACGTTGCGGCGGATGGGCGACGACTCGGCCACCACGCTCAGAATCTTGCCAAAGCCTTTGATGCCGCTGGCCGCCAGCGTTTTGATGGGCCCTGCGCTGATCCCGTTGGCCCGCAGCCCGCGGCCTTTGGACCCCAGCGATTCGGCCAGGTAACGCACCGAAGCTTCTAGGCTGGCCTTGGCCAGACCCATGGTGTTGTAGTTAGGCACGGTGCGGATCGCGCCCAGATAGGTGAGGGTCAACAGCGCGGCCTGGTCGTTGAGGTAAGGCAGGGCAGCCTTGGCCATCGCGGGGAAGCTGTAGGCGCTGATGTCGTGGGCGATCTTGAAGCCGTCCCGGCTCAGGCCGTCCAGGAAGTCGCCTGCAATCGCCTCGCGCGGAGCGTAGCCAATGCTGTGCACAAAGCCATCGAAGGTCGGCCACGTCTTGGCCAAGTCGGTGAAGAGTTGGGCGATCTGGGCGTCGTCGCCCACGTCGCAGTCAAAAATCAGCTGGGAGTCAAAGTCGGCTGCAAACTCGGTGATGCGGTCTTTGAAACGCTCCCCCACGTAGCTAAAGGCCAGCTCTGCGCCCTGTGCGTGGCAAGCCTTGGCAATGCCGTAAGCGATAGAGCGGTTGCTCAACACGCCGGTGATCAACAATTTTTTGCCGGTGAGAAAACCCA
>CAZANT010000239.1:0-4098 GCA_964486575.1 uncultured Burkholderiaceae bacterium
GACTTGGCGGGGATGGTGATGTAGTCGTTGATCTGCCGCACGATGTCGCCGTCCCACTGGCGGCTCACGTCGGACAGCACGCGCGCGGCGTCCAGGGTGCTGGCGGGCATTTCCTTGTGCAGGGGGGCGTTCATGGCAAATCTCCGGCGGTGTGCATCCCCCACTGTAACTTTGCTGGCATGGCTGGGTGGTCCTGGTTGCCAAAACCTGGTATTCGCCAGACACTTCGATCGAACAGGAGTTGTCCATGAACACGCTGGCCCACCCCCCCGCGATCGACCGCGACGCGGCCGATCGCACCTCCCCGCCGCTGACAAAGCGTACGACGCCCTGGTGGCCGGTGGCGGGTTATGCCCTGACTGTGCTGGCTTGCGTGCTGGGCGGGCTGGTGGCTGGCGCGGTGGCCCAGCCCACGCCGCGCCTGGCGGCAGACACCGAACTCACCTGGTTGCTGCGCGGCATGGGGCTGATCAAGGCCAGCCTGATCGTGGCGGCGCTGGGTGCGCTGGCGGTGCGGCTGCGGTGGTCTTTGCCAGGCCCACTGGCGTGGGGCTATGGCGCCTGCTTGGCCCTGCTGACCGCTTCCACGGTGCTGATTTGGCACCTCAGCTGGATTCCGCTGGCGGCGGCGGTGTTCCACATCGCTGGCCTGGTGCTGCTGGTGCTGGCCTGGCGCGACGGTGCTGGTCTGTGGGACGCGCACCGGCGCGCCGCGAGCGCCTGAGCATGCGTCCACTGCTCAAGTGCCTGCACCAGCTGGGGGTGATTGGCTTCATGGGCGCCCTGGCCGCCCAGCTGGTGTTGGTACTCGCCGCGGGCGACGCTGCCACCCAGGCGCCGTGGCGGCACGCGGCGGCACAGATCAGCGGCTGGCTGGTGATGCCAGCGCTGTTGCTGGCCACCCTCACGGGTTTGTTGCTGATGATGGCGCATGCCCCTTTCATGGCCGCACGCTGGGTCTGGGCCAAGGCGCTGCTGGGCATGGTGGTGGGTGCGGTGCTGTTGTTTGGGGTGCAGACGGCGGTTCAGCGGGCACGACTTTTGGCCAGTGAGCCAGCCGGGGTGGCCGATGTGGCGCTTCAGCAAGCGGTGCGCACCGAGTGGGTTGGGGGCTGGCTGGCGCTGGGCGCCTCGCTGCTCGCGGTTGCGCTGGCGGTGTGGCGGCCTCGGCTGGGGCAGGGCGCCGACTGAGTCTCAGGGAACCAAGGCATCGCCCCAGGCCAGTGCTTGCAGGTGGGCCCAATTGATCTGGTGGTTGGAAAGGTGCAGCGCCCGGGCGGCCTTGGCAAAGGCCGCGTCGTCACCGCTTTCACAAGCCATCGCCAGGTCCAGGAATGGCGAAAACGGGCCGGTGCGGTACAACAGCGCGTCGGTCACCGACTCCGGTAAGGGGAGCTGGTCCAGCGCCTGCGCCATCGGCACGCCCAGCATCGCATCGAGCAGCGAGAACACCCCGACGATGAAGGCGTTGTCGCATTCGCCCGGCGCCAGCATCTCGGCGGCCAGCAGCTCGGTCAGGCGTCCGCGAACAATGGCGGTGCTGCCAATGGCGGGCGGTGCGGCGCTGTCTTTGGAGGCGGTCAGCAGCAGGGCCGCCCACCGGAACAGGTTCTTCTGGCCGATGATCATGGCCGCGTGCCGGAACGAGGTGATCTCGCAGCTCAGCCCAAAGCCCGACGAGTTGATGAAGCGCAGCAAGTTGAACGAGAGCGTCGGGTCGCGCTTCAGCACCTCTTCAATCGCGGAGAGGTCGGCGTCGGTTTGCAGCAGCCGGATCAACTGCAGGATGGTCGCCTGCGACGGGCGGATGGTGCGTGCGCTGGCAGGCACCGGCTGGCTCAGCCAGCTGCCCTCGAAAAGATGGACGCCGAGGTCAGACAACCGGTCGAACAGCGCCACCGAGTTGACGCTGCAGGCCAGCAGCTGGATGCTTGGGAACTTTCGAACCTTCTGCACCAGCGGCGTGACGATGGCGGGCTGCAACACAGCGAGGTCCAGCGTCACGTAAGTGGCTAGCGGCAGCCAGGCGGCAAATGGCGTACCCAGCACCGCATGGGTGAAGGCGAGGTGGAAGCCACGCTGGCGAAGCGACGCGAATTGCTGTGTGCGGGCGTCAATCTCGGTCTGCGGCGCGCCGGGCTGGGGCGTGAACACCAGCACCACGCCATCGGGTGGCAACCGGTCGAGTGTGTCGTCGCTCAGTGCCGCGTGGTCGCAGTGCACGAACACGGCTTTTCGGCCCACCAGCGCAGCCTTGCCGCCGTCCGCCAGGGCGTTGAAGAGGGTGCTTTCGCGCGTGGCCGGGGTATCGGTCGCTGCGCGGTGAAACAGGACATAGCCCACCACCTGGCGCTTGCGGTTCAACAGCTCGCGGCGACCGACCGGGGAGGTCGTGTCTTCCGCCGGCACGTCCGGGCGGAGCGCGGGGTCTGTGAACATGGAAACAATCGGGTGGCTCAGTTCTCCCGATTGTCCGGCGGTGTCGGTGGGGTCGGCTCAGGAAATGGCCCGGAAAGCCGGTGCTGTTCTGCGTACCCGATGGCAAGTGGCCCCTTCAGTAACGGCGCGGGTTGCCGGGGCGGCGGTCGTAGCGGTCGGGCACGCCGTCGCGGTCGTAGTCGCTTCGGTAGACCGGTGCCTGCTGGTACACCGGCGCCTCCTGGTAGTAGCGGCCCCGGTGGCCGTAACCGAGCGGGTGAATCACACAGCCCGACAATGTAACGGTGGCCATGATGGCCGCCGCGATGCTCAACAGTTTCATGGCGTCTCCAGTGGCAGGCGGACGGGATGCCGACATGGCCCCTTCTGCCTGCGTGGCTGCATTGAAGCACCGCGGCATGTCGCCCCGGTATCTGAAGCAGCCGATTGGCGTGACAGTGGTGTCAAGATGTTTCCACAGCTGGCGGCTACCATCAGCCCACTGTGATCTAGTAAAGCCAAAGCATGAACTTTCTGATTTTCTGTGCCGGTCTGGTGGCGCTGGTGCTGGGTGCCAACCTGCTGGTGCGCGGTGCTTCCAAGCTGGCACTGTCGTTTGGCATTTCGCCGCTGGTGGTGGGTCTGACGATTGTGGCCTTTGGCACCAGCGCACCCGAGGCGGCGGTGTCGGTGGGCGCGGTGCTGAACGGGCAAAACGACATTGCGGTGGGCAACGTGGTGGGCAGCAACATTTTCAATGTGCTGTTTGTGCTGGGCATCAGCGCGCTGATCGCGCCGTTGGTGGTCAACCTGCAGCTGATCCGGCAAGAGGTGCCGATCATGATCGGCGCCTCGCTGTTGCTGCTGGTATTGGGGCTAGATGGCCGGCTGGGTTTGAGCGACGGCGCGCTGCTGACCGGCCTGCTGGTGGCTTACACCGTGTTTCTGATCGTGCAGTCACGCCGCGAAACGGCCGCTGGCAAAAACGAGTACGACGACGAACTGCAGCCCGGCGCGCCCGGTGCCTGGGACGCCAAATGGCCGGTGCAGGTGGCGCTGATTGTGGCGGGCCTGGTGTTGTTGGTGCTGGGCTCGGACTGGCTGGTCACTGCGGCCGTGTCGTTCGCCAAGGCGTTGGGCGTGAGCGACGTGGTGATCGCGCTGACGATTGTGGCCGCTGGCACCTCCATGCCCGAAGTAGCCACCTCCATCGCCGCGGCGCTCAAGGGCGAGCGCGACATTGCAGTGGGCAACGTGGTGGGCAGCGGGACCTTCAACATCCTGGGCTGCCTCGGTTTGTCCAGCCTGGTGGCGGGCAGTTCCGGCCTGGTCATGCCAGCCTCGGTGATGGCGTTTGACATCTGGGTCATGCTGGCGGTGGCGCTGGCATGTTTACCGGTATTCCTGACGGGCCGTGAAATCGCCCGCTGGGAGGGCGGCGTGTTCCTGGCCTACTACGCCGCCTATGCGGTGTACCTGGTGCTGGCGGCGCAAGAGCACGACGCGTTGCAACCCTTTTCAAACGCGATGATGGCCTTTGTGCTGCCGCTGACCGTGGTCACGTTGGTGGTGTCGATGATCCGCAAGGCGGACAAAATCTGACGGTGCGCTCGGGACGTCAGCAGCATGCGCCGCTGGCACAGTCGGCCGCGGTTTGTTTTTTCGCATCAAAGGGCACCG
>CAZANT010000240.1:0-4032 GCA_964486575.1 uncultured Burkholderiaceae bacterium
TGATCAGCCGCTCCAGGTCGGGGTTGGACAGCACCACACAACCGTCGCTGGCCTTGGGCGCGCGTGAAAACTGGTCGGGCGGGGTGCCGTGCAGCCAAATGCCGCTGCCGGTTTTGCCCCGGATGGTGTCGTAGGGATTGGGGTAGTTGATTGGGAGGGCGCCAGCGCCGTAGAAGTCTTTCAGTGAACGGCGGTTCAGCGAGCTGGTGATGAAGTACACACCGAGCGGCGTACGCAGGTCGCCTTCGGCAGCTTTCTCGACCCCCGACTTGCCGACCGAAATGTAGAAGTCAGCCACAAGCCTCAGACCGGCCTGCGGGTTGTTCTCGAACAGGTACAGGCGAGCACGCGATGCGTCCACCGCGATGACGTGTTTGTTGCGCGGCGACAGCGCCACCAACTGCGACGGTACCGTCCCCGCTGGGGGCCGTTCGCGCAGGGCTTTGAGCCGAAGGGCTGATTCTTCACGCAACTCGGCGAGCATGGACGCGCCGGCGCGGGCAATGCCCTCAGGCGCGTCGCCAAAAGCGCGCAAGGGGCGGGTCTGACTGCTCAGCAGATCGCCATAAATTAGCTGGGCCAACTGGAAGTTGGGGTGGTCGCGCACGAGCGACTGCGCATCGGCCAAGGCCTGTTTGGTTTTGCCCTGGCCTACCAGGCGGTAGACTGCAATCAGCCGGGCCTCTGCATTCAGGTCCGACTCGGCCTGGCGACTGACCGCCGCGCGCTTTGGCGCGGGTTTGGCCGCTGGCGTCGGGCCGGTGGGGTACACCGGCTTTTCGGCCAGGGCTTGACCTGCAGCGGCGCAAAGAAGGGCTGCTGCACAGGTCAGCAACGTCAACCGGCTGTGGGACACGGCGTATTCAGGCGGCAGAGTCAGCGGACAAGGCGATCGGTTCAACTGCCGGAGACTTCGCGCACGATCAACCACCGGTCGCCAGCCTTCACCAGGCTGAGCGTTTTGCCGTTGGTCAACTCCAGCGCGTCGGCCTTGTATTCCTGGCGGAACTTGGCGGTGGCATTGTTGCCGTTGGTGGTGACGACGAGGTTTTCGACCTTGACCGAGATGCTGGACTTGCCCACGATGCGGGCGCGGCGGTCGGCTTCCCACGCCTTGCGGGTCTGGCCAGCGGGCACCGCGAAATTCGGGCTGTAGGCGGCGAGGTAAGCGTTCATGTCCTTGGCCGCCCAGGCCGCAGCCCAGGCGCGCACAGCCGATTCAACTTCGACATTCGCTTCACCACTGGCCGCGGCAGGGGCATCGGTACCGGCCGCAGGCAAGGCGGTGGCAGCCACGGTCCGCGGGGCCTGGGTGGCTGCCGGAGCTGGGGCGATGGCGGCCGGCGCAGCGGCGCTCGGTGCCGACGGCTTGCTGCCCTTGGTGCCTGGAGCAGCGAACAAATCACGGATCAAAGCCAGCTTGGGTTGAACTGCGGTGTTGCTTCCGTCGAGCTGAAGCGCTTTGCTGTAGGCCTGGCTGGCCAGCTTGGCGTAGACGTCGCCCAGGTTCTCGTGCGCGGTGGCGTAACTCGGGTTGGTGCGGATCGCCATTTCCAGCGCGGTGCGGGCCTTGTCGAACTGGCTTTGGCCAGCGTAGAGCACGGCCAGGTTGTTGTAGGGCTCGGGCAGTTCTGGGAAGTCTTCGGTCAGCTTGGTGAAGGTGTTGATCGCTTCGGTGGGTTTGCCTGATTCGCTCTGAATCACGCCCTTCAGGAAGCGCATTTGTGGGTCGCGTGGCTTGCCAGCCAGATACTGGTCGGCCTTGGCTGCAGCCTCGACCAGCTTGCCGCTGCGCAGCAACTGGTTCACATCGCTGTACTCGTCGGCGTGGGCCATGCCAAAACTCAGGCAGGCAGCCAAAGCGACAAGCCGGAAAACGCCGGGCAAGCGGCGGCGGGGAGGGGTGTGCGCGTGATTCATAAAGCCTCTTGAGGAATGCCAATGCCAGCCCGTCGCAGGGCTATACTGCCTTGGATTGTAGCTGAGGGTACCGTGCCAATTGCACCGGGCCTCCACTGCAGAAACACCCTCCAGACAACCCGTGCGCCGTGTGAACTTCCGTTCGCGTCTTGGCGTGTTAACGCCTGCGTTTTTCTGACGATTCCGATGAGTTTGCGCATCTACAACACGCTGTCGCGTGCCACCGAAGACTTCACGCCGATGCAGCCCGGACATGTCCGCATGTACGTCTGTGGCATGACGGTGTATGACCTTTGCCACCTCGGCCATGCGCGCGCCATGGTGGCGTTTGACGTGGCGCAGCGTTGGCTCAAAGCCAGTGGCTACCGCGTGACCTATGTGCGCAACGTCACCGACATTGACGACAAAATCATCAAACGTGCGCTGGAGAATGGCGAGACCATCCGCGGCCTGACCGACCGCATGATTGACGCGTTGCATCAGGACGCCGACGCGCTGGGCATCGAGCGGCCTACCCACGAGCCACGCGCCACCGACTTCGTGCCGCAGATGCTCGGCCTGATCCGCCGATTGGAAACCCAAGGCTTGGCTTACCGTGCCGCCGGCGGCGATGTGAATTACGCGGTACGCAAGTTCACCGGTTACGGCAAGCTGTCGGGCAAGTCGCTGGACGAGCTGCGGGCCGGCGAACGCGTGGCGGTGCTGGACGGTAAAGACGATCCATTGGACTTTGTGCTCTGGAAGGCGGCCAAACCTGCCGAGCCCGACGATGCCAAGTGGTCTGGTGCCATCGACGACCACGATTACGGCAGTGGGCGGCCCGGCTGGCACATTGAGTGCTCTGCCATGAGCTGCGCGCTGCTGGGCGAGAGCTTCGACATCCACGGCGGCGGCGCCGACCTGCAGTTCCCGCACCACGAAAACGAGATTGCGCAGAGCGAAGGCGCGACTGGCCAGCCACTGGCCCGGTTCTGGATGCACAACGGCTTTGTGCGGGTGGACAACGAAAAAATGTCCAAGTCGCTCGGCAATTTCTTCACCATCCGCGAGGTGCTGAAAAAGTACGACGCCGAGACGGTGCGCTTCTTCATTATTCGTGCGCACTACCGCAGTGCCCTGAATTACAGCGACGTGCATTTGGACGACGCCCGCGCGTCTCTCAAACGCCTGTACACGGCGCTCGACGCGGTCAAGCCAGTGGTTGTTCCGCTGGACTGGCAGCAACCGTTTGCCGCCCGTTTCAAGGCCGCGATGGACGACGATTTCGGCACGCCCGAGGCGGTCGCTGTGTTGTTTGATTTGGCGGGCGAGGTCAATCGCAGCCGCTCACCTGAACTGGCCGGTTTGCTGCAGGCGCTGGCGGGCTGCATTGGCCTGCTGCAGGGCGACCCGCAGGCCTTCCTGCAAACCGGGGTGGTGCTGGACGCAACCGCTATTGCCACGCTGATCGAGCGGCGCCGCACCGCCAAGGCGGGCAAGGATTTTGCTGAGGCCGATCGCATCCGCCAACATCTGTTGGCCCAGGGCATCGTGCTCAAAGACACCCCCCAAGGCACCACCTGGGCTGCTGCCGAGTGAATTTCAGATAAAAAGTGCCGTAAGCCCTTGTGAAAAATAACGATGAAGCTACAAAAAAAGTAGCAAAAACAAAACCCGCTGCCTTGCGCACCCCCGAATACTGGGCGGAGGCTTGCGCGCACCTGGCCAAAAAAGACCGGGTGCTCAAGCGGCTCATCCCCCAGTTTGGCGATGCCCGGTTGCAATCGCGCGGCGACGCCTTCACCACGCTGGCGCGCAGCATTGTGGGCCAGCAGATTTCAGTCAAGGCCGCCCAAAGCGTCTGGGAGCGGTTTGCCGCCTTGCCTCGCGCGATGACGCCGGGGCAGGTGCTCAAACTCAAGGTGGACGACATGCGCGCCGCCGGTTTGAGCGCGCGCAAGGTGGAGTACCTGGTGGACCTGGCCATGCATTTCGACGGTGGGTTGGTGCACGCCCAAGCCTGGGCCGACATGGACGACGAAGCCATCATTGCCGAGCTGGTGGCCATTCGCGGCATCGGCCGCTGGACGGCGGAAATGTTCCTGATCTTTCACATGCTCCGTCCCAACGTGC
>CAZANT010000241.1:0-4032 GCA_964486575.1 uncultured Burkholderiaceae bacterium
TTGCGACCCAAGGCCGCCCGCTCCTCGGGCGCAGCCAGCAGGCGACTCACCTCGCTCGCCAGCGCTGGGGCATCAAAAAAATCCACCAGCCGACCGGTCTCGCCATGAATAACCGCCTCGTGTAAGGGCTGGGTGTCGCTCGCCACAATCGCGCAGCCCACGCTCATGGCTTCGAGCAGGCTCCAGCTCAGCACAAACGGGTAGGTCAGGTAGACGTGCACGGTGGAAAGCTGCAACAAACCCACGAAGTCTCGGTAGGACAACTTGCCCACGAAATGGATGCGTGCCAGCGCCTCCGCACTCAGTTGAGGCTTCACCTCATCGAAGAAGATATTTTTCCAACTTGTCCCTGGTGCTGGCCGTGCGCCGTAGCTCACGTCGTCACCGCCCACCAGTAGCACATGGGCCTGCGGGCGCTGGCGCAACAGCTCGGGCAGGGCTCGCATGAAGGTGTGGTAGCCGCGGTAAGGCTCCAGGTTGCGGTTCACAAAAGTGACCACCTCGCTCTCGCGGTTCAGGGTCACGCCGCTGCTCAGGCGGAGCGACACGGCGCCGTTGGGCACTAGCCGCGCCGTGTCAATGCCGTCATGTGCCACGGTGATGCGTGGGCGGAATGTGTTCGGGAAGGTGCTAGCCTGCCACATGGTCGGCGACAGTCCTGCGTCCGCCACGTCAAAGTGCATCAGGTTGTTGAGGTTTTTCAGACGCAGGCGGCAATCGTCACCCTCGCCCTTGGACGAAAACTCCGGGTCGAAGCCGACGTCAGCGCCCGCCAGCTGGTAGAAAAACTCGCAGTAGATGCCCAAGCGGGTGTCAGGCCACACCTGCTTCACAAAGAGGCTTTCGCCCCAGCCAGGGTGGGCCACCACCACGTCGGGCATATAGCCCTGTGCCTTGGCGCGACGGCACCATGTGTAGACCGCCTCCGCGCGGATGGTTTTGGTCTCGAAGTCCACCACCCAGGGGTGGATCTGGGGCGTGCTGCCACGGCGGGTCTGGTAACTCATGACGGTGACACCGTCCACCACCACGGTGGGTTTGTTGCCCAAACACAGTGCCCGCACCTCGTACCCAAGGTGTGCAAGCGCTGGTGCCAAATGTTTGAATTGGCCAGGAAAATTCTGGTGGATGAACAGGATTCGCATGGGCTGAAGGCCAAAAAAAGCCGGGAGGCCCTTGCAGCTTCCCGGCGTCATGACCAAGAGACTACGCCTTTATGCGAAGTTACCGCTTACAAAGTCGCCGATTTCAACGCCCTGCAAAACTCCCACCAGGGTCGTGGTGATAACACCGCTTGCGTCGCTGCTGGCATAGAACACCGACTGGAAAGTCGTCCCAGTGAAAGGCGCAGTAATGATGATGGCACGTGAGTTTGCGGACATGTTCACGTTTGAATATTCGCCGCCACTGGCAAGCGCCGCGTTCAGCCCGGCGGCGTTGCTCAGGTCCTCGCCACCGACCCGGTCCACCAGGCGCGCCACACTGCCCTGGATGTCGGAAGGGGTCAGCACACTGTTTACAAACGAGTTGGAAGTCAACACATCGTTCAGCCCGACGGGGCTGCTACCCAGGAAAGCGCGGAAGTCAAGCTGGTCAAACAATGGGTTGCCGCTGGGGGTGCTGGTGCTTTGCTGGGTACCTGCCGCAAAGTCCAGGATGAAGTCCACGCCGTTGTTGGCTGCCACGGCGTCAAACACGAACCGGTCGGCGCCGCTGCCACCGCTCAGGGTGTCGTTGCCGAGTCCGCCAACCAGGCTGTCATCACCGGTGCCACCTTGCAGCACGTCGTTGCCGCCACCGCCCGTCAGCGTGTCGGCACCGCTGCCACCCACCAGCAAGTCGGCGCCGGTGTTCCCGGTCAGCCGGTCGTTGCCAGCACCGCCATTCACGTAAACAGACTCCAGTGCAAAGGCTGCTGCAGAAAAGTCGGCCAGACCGGCGCCAGTGTCGTCTACAGCGGTGCCCAGTGCCACGTGCTTGAAGGCGCCAAGCAAAGTGCCCGCGCCGCCCACAGTGACAGTGTCGTACACCGTCAGGCCAAGGCCATCGGCGTTGGCGGTGAAGGTCACACCCTCGTCGTCAAACTGTCCCACATTTCCGGTCAAGGGCAGCTCGCCGCCGTCTTCTGCCTGCACAAACACCACATCTGTGGTATCACCCTCGCCAACCACGTCAGACGAGAAGGTCAAACGAATGCGATCTGCATTCTGAGACGTCAGCAGAACCACGTCGTTGCCAGTGCCGAGGTCCACCTGGTCAGACCCGTCGGTACTAATGTTGTACAGCGCGGTGTCGTTGCCGGTTCCGCCACGCAGCACATCGTTGCCCGCCCCGCCTTGCAGCGTGTCGGCGCCCACACCCCCTACCAGCAGGTCGTTGCCGTCACCGCCCTGCAGCAGGTCGTTGCCGTCGTTGCCAAACAGGCTGTCATTGCCATTGCCACCCACCAGTGTGTCGTTGGCGATGCTGCCAGTCGCCGTCAGAACGGCAAACTCGGTGGTGCGCACCGTGTAACCGGCCGGGCCCTGCGCGTTGGACAGGTCCACCGACGCGCCATCCGACAGCAGGTTCACCACACCCGCGTTGCGGGTGGCCGAAGTGGCGGTGTAGCTGGCCGTGACCAAGGCGTTGGCAGTGGCACCGGCCGACACCAGCAGAGAGTCCTGACCTTCCAAGTCGTCGATTTGGTCCACACCGGCGCTGACCACAAAGGCATCGATGCCGCTGCCACCCAGCAGGGTGTCGTTGCCTGCGCCGCCTGCCAGCGTGTCATTGCCTGCACCGCCGATCAGCGAGTCTGCGCCGTCGCCGCCCAGCAGGCTGTCATTGCCTATGCCGCCGTCCAGCGTGTCGTTACCCGACTCGCCGTCCAGCGTGTCGTTGCCCGCGCCTCCGCTCAGTTCGTCGTTGCCTGCGTCACCCAGCAGCACGTCGTCGCCGTCGTTGCCATTCAGCAGGTCGTCGCTGGCGCCGCCGTCCAGCGTGTCATTGCCGGCACCGCCAACCAGGGTGTCTTCAAAGCCACTGCCCACCAGCACCGCCGCAGCACCGGTGTTGACGATGGTGAAGCCATTCGGACCCAGTGCCAGGGAAGCGTCCACATCGAAGCCTGCGGTGGTCAGGTTGGCGGTGCCCGCCACGATGCTGGCGCTGCTCAGCACCAAGTCGGCTACCACAGTGGCGTTGGCCACCGTGTCCACCTGCACCGTCAGGTTGTCTAACCCACGGCCGAGGTCGGTGATGGTGTCGGTGTCGGCGCTGACGATGAACAGGTCGTTGCCCAGGCCACCGGTGAGTGTGTCGTTGCCAAAGCCGCCGTTCAGGGTGTCGTTGCCCGCACCGCCCTGCACCACGTCGTTGCCACCGGCGCCGAGCAGATCGTCGTTGCCCGAACCGCCCACCACCGTGATGGGCGACAAGGCGCTGGCCGCCACCAGTGCGTTGATGGCCGAGTTCACGTTGGTCTGGAAGAATGCCGGGTTGCTGCTCTGCCCCACCGTGCTGAGCAGGTCGCGACCGGTCTGCGCGGCGTCGTTGCCCCTGTAGGCCTGGGCTTCTTCGAAGGTGTCAAGCCCGTTGGTGAACAGATTGGCCACGTCCAGCTTGCGCGCCACGGTGACCGCGTCGCCGAATGTGTCTTTTTCAGCTGCCGCCAGAATGACCAGCGCCACCCGCGACGGGATCAGGTTGCCGTTGAGGATCTCGGCCGTCCAGTAGTTCAGGCCGCCGATGTCGGCGTCACGGTTCAAGATGTTGTTGTAGATCTGGTTCACGAAGTTCGTGATATCGGTCACATTGGATTGTGGCGTCAGGCTGCCGTAGAGCGCCTGAGATTCGGCGCTGTTGCCGAAACCGTCGACCAGAAGTTTCACTGTGGCATTGGTACTGTAAGCATCTACAAGGCTTTGGGTAGTGAAAGGAGCGCGGGCCGCGTCCAGAGCAGCGGACGCACTGGCCAAGCCTGTTGGGTCAGCGGGGCGGCCGAAATAAGCAATATAGAAGCGCTGGAGAAGTCCGACGTAGTCTGAAGCT
>CAZANT010000242.1:0-4028 GCA_964486575.1 uncultured Burkholderiaceae bacterium
CCGAGGCCTTGGAACTGGCACTGGTGGACGGATTGACAGGACTGAGAACCCGGGACGCGCTCAGGCAGGATGCGAGGGCTCTGAGGGAACGGTTGCCCGACGGCTGCGACTGGGGCGTCGTGTTTTTCGATCTCGATGGGTTCAAGTTGGTCAACGACAGCATGGGGCACGAGGTCGGGGACCGGGTGCTCATGGCCGTGGGCGCTGTTTTTCAGGAGATGGAATCCCGGGATTGCATCAGCGGTCGCTGGGGAGGCGATGAGTTCGTGCTCGTGATGGCTGCGCCCGAGGGTGAATTGGAAAACCGTCTTTCGCAACACTGTGAAGGTGTCCAAGATCTGGTCACCGCCATTGGCATCGCCAACCATCAGCCCATGCTTGGGTGCAGCGCGGGCTTGGCCTGTGATGAGCGGCACGGTCGGTCTTTGGACGAACTGCTGGCGCTGGCGGACAAGGGCATGTACCTGTCTAAGGCGGTTAGAAACCAAAAAAGCTGAGCCAGTGGCGTCTCGGGCCTGCGTTCTAGGGAAACAGTCGCTGCGAGGCAGTCCAAACTTTGACGCAAAGAGAATAGAGCGGATCTTCCGGGGGTGCCACTCCATTTGTGGCTCTGGCTGGCAACAAGCAGCCCCATAAAAAACGCCTCCAAAGCAATCTTTGGAGGCGTTCAGTTCACTGACCAAGCCGCCAGCCAAAGTAATTCGGCGGGACGACAGCGTCAGTGGCTCATGGATCGATCAGAAGCAGCAGGCCAATGCCTGAAGGCAGCAAGCTGCAAAGTCTCCGCAGCAGTCAGATGCTGCAAAGGCAGCGGCAGAAACTGTCAAAAGGCCAACAGCCGCTGTGATCTTAAAAACTTTGTTTTTCATAAGGTTTCCTTGAAATAGGTAATTCGACGCTGAATGTTGCGATGGCAGTTGCTCAATCTGGGGGTTTCCAAATCTCAGGACTTGGCGCTGGAGAGCCGCTGGCGGACGGCCAGCGCTCAAGGCCAAGCTGCGCAGAAAGAAAAGTCGGAAAGCTTTCGCCGGGAAGAGCAGTGGGCACTGCGCAGACTTGGCAACCCACCTTTTCGCATTGGGCCAGAAGGCATTGATCTCCGCAACAGGAATGGGCTGAGACGGTAGCAGTCGCGACAGACTGCAGCGCCAGCATCGCGCAGACAACCCATGCAATGGCGGCGAGGGCTCGGCGGATTGATGTGACACGACTCGGCATGACTGTTTTGATTGAATCCTGGTGTGAGCTTTAGTTCCCTGGGTGATTTTGGTGGTGTGCAGACCATCGCTCGAATCCGCATGGACAGCTTGGTAGTACGAAGTAGCACACAGGGTCCGACTACAAGCGAGGCTGAAGGAACCAAAGCCAAACAGCGGCACCTGCGCTCAACCAAAACATAACGACCATAGCCGCACCGGCTAGGCTGCGCGGTCTTGTTTTCCTGGCTTCGATTCTTTGATGCCCAAGGCAAAGAGTATGCCAAGTCGCGTGGGTGGGGATAGCGCCTTACACATCCTGTCTAGTCCAACACAAGCTGAACGCGACTACGCTCTGAACCTCCTGCGTGCACCCAAAGAACACGGATGGTTGGAAGACTACCCTGCCTGGCCGCAGCCACCATGGCCTTCAGCTGGCGTCGTTCAGGGCCCAGTCGTAGTCCAGAAAGCGGACCTCCAGCTGGCCCTGGCGCACCCGGTCGCGGTCGGCAGGCGCATCGGCCAGCAGGTCCGCGTGCATCGCCGCAAAGCCGCCCACTGAGGTCAGGCCCCGGTGGCCCAGTCGGAAGTCCTCGCCATACCAGTCGAAGATGCGTGACAGTTCCAACTGGCCGCGCTTGGGGTTGAAGCGGTTGCGTGTGCGGTCTGCCATGAAGCGCTGGGTCTGCTGGGTCAGTTGCGCTTCCAGTTTTTTGGCGGCGTAGGCCTCTTCGCGCAGCATAGGGCAACCCACCGACGCGCAGTTGACCGCGAAGTGCACCCGCGGCTCGTCGTAGCGGCCCCGCTGGCGCAGCATGCCGTGCTCAATGTCGTCGAGCGACGCGGTGTTGCCCAGCAGTCGGACCCATTTGTGTTTCTAGGGGCTGCTGAGCAGGCTGCCCAGGTCCTTGATGGACTTCAGGTTGGGGTATTTGGTCAGGATCAGCTCCACCGTGATGGCGTTGTAGGCGTTGATCAGCCAGGCCTGCTGCTGTGCCGGTGTGAATTTGGCAAAGCCGTCGGCAGTGACGGCGCTGAGGCTGCCCAAATAGGCCTTCAGTTGCGCCCGGTCGGCAGCGAAGCCGGCATAGCGCACCTCAGAGGCCTGCCCGCCGCGCAGCAGCACCACACGTTTTTTCAGCAGGGCTGTCCAGGGGACATGGTTGTGGTCGAAGGTCTGGGTTTGGGCCTTTTCCCAGGGAACCAGGCCCATCGCGTTGGCGGCGATCTAGAGGTGTCTGCGGCGGAATGTCATTGGCGCTCCCAGGTGTGGTAACGGCCCACCCATTCGAGGAGCTGCTTCGGTGCATGCGCCCGTTTCCATTCGCCGGCCGCGTACTTGTTGGCCTCGGCCAGGGTGGGGTAGGTGTGGATGGTGCCCAGGATCTTGTTCAGCCCAAGACCGTGTTTCATGGCCAGCACGAACTCGGCCAGCAGGTCGCCGGCATGGGTGCCGACGATGGTCACGCCCAGTATCTTGTCTTTCCCTGGCACGGTCAGCACCTTCACAAAGCCATGGGCTTGGCCATCGGCAATCGCCCGGTCGAGGTCGTCCAGACCGTAGCGCGTGACTTCAAACGGCACTCCTTGTTCGGTAGCCTCGCTCTCCGACAGGCCCACCCGCGCCACCTCGGGGTCGGTGAAGGTGGCCCAGGGAATCACTGAATAGTCGGCTTTGAATTTCTTGAAACGGCCGAACAGCGCATTGACCGCCGCATACCAAGCCTGGTGGGCTGCGGTGTGGGTGAACTGGTAGGGCCCGGCCACGTCGCCCACCGCAAAGATGTTGGGGTAAAGCGTTTGCAAATAAGCGTTGGTGTTTATGGTTTTGCGTGGCGTGAGCGGAATGCCCAGTTCTTCCAGCCCGTAGCCGTTGACCCTTGGGCTGCGGACCACGGCACACAGCAACGTGTCGGAGGGCAGGGCAATCTCGGTGCCCCGGTGGGTCGCGATCAGCGACTTCTCGCCTTCAGTGGTGTCGACCCGAATCGCCTGGTGGTCGGTCAGCACGGTCACGCCGTCTTCACGCAGCGAAGCCGCCACCAGGGCCGAGACCTCCGGGTCTTCGCGCACCAGCAGGCGGGGCGCCATCTCGACCTGGGTCACGGTCGAGCCCAGCCGCGCAAAACTCTGGGCTAGCTCGCTGCCGATGGGCCCGCCGCCCAGCACCACCAGCCGCCGCGGCAGGGTACTCAGCGTCCACAGGGTGTCGCTGGTCAGCACGCCAGCCTCTTTCAGGCCGGGAATGGGCGGAATCAAGGGGCTGGCGCCGGCGGCAATGACGATGTTGCGGGTGCTCAGCGTCTGACGCTGGCCGTCAGGCGTGCTGACCTCCACCGTCCACGGGCTGGTGATGCGGGCATGGCCTTGCAGCACCTCCACGCCCAGCTGGGTGTAGCGTTCCACTGAGTCGTGGTGTTCAATGGTGCGGATGACCGCCTGCACCCGTGCCATTACCGCTGCGAAATCCACCTCGGCGCTGGCGCCCCTGAAGCCCAGCGCCTCTGCCTTCTGCAATTCCTTGGCCATCTTGGCCGAGCGAATCAAGGCCTTGCTGGGCACACAGCCGAAGTTCAGGCAGTCGCCGCCCATCTTGTGGCCCTCCACCAACGTGACCTTGGCTTTCACCGCAGCGGCAATGTAGGCCGACACCAGGCCGCCGGCGCCGGCGCCGATCACCACCAGGTTGCGGTCAAAGGTCTTGGGTCGCGGCCAGCGGGCGTAAACCTTGCGGGCGCGTAAGGCGTCGACGATTTTCTTCGCCACTAGCGGGAACACCCCCAGCAGCACAAAGCTGCCCAGCAGACCGGGCGACAGGATGTCGCGGGCCGA
>CAZANT010000243.1:0-4004 GCA_964486575.1 uncultured Burkholderiaceae bacterium
GTGCGCCGCTGGTGACATCCACTGGCCAGGGCATTGGCGCCTTGTGCGTGATGGGCCAGCAACCCCGCACGCTGACCGAGGGCCAGCGCAATGGCCTGCAGCTGCTGGCACGCATGGTGATCAGCCACCTGGAAACGCAGCAGTTGCTCGCTTTCAAGGACCGCGCTTTACAACACGAACGCCGCATGTCGCTGGAGATTCGCGCCCAGCTGAGTGCGATCGGGGCGGCGTCGTCCGACATGGTGTCTTTTGTAGACCGGCGCTATGTGTACCGGTATGTAAACGACACCTACAAAAGCTACATCAACAAGCCGCTGAACCTGATCGAAGGCCACCCGGTCGCCGAGATTCTCGGCGAAGAAGCCTTCCACCGAACGTCGAAGCCGCTGCTGGACGAGGCACTCGCCGGTAACCCAGTGGAGTACGGCTGGACGCTGGTAACGGCAAACAAGGAAGAGAAACACCTCGACATTCTGTACACCCCCGCCCGTGACACCGCCGGCAATGTCCTGGGGGTGGTGGTGCGCGCGCGTGACGTGACCAAGTTCAAGGAGATGGAAGCCAACCTGCGCGCCACGGTGTCGTCGCTGGAGCGGGTGAACGCGCTGCAAAAAGAGTTCATCTACATCCTTTCGCACGACCTGCGCGAACCGCTGAACTCCATCATCAACTTCTCCACCATGCTCTCGGCCGACGTGGCCGACAAACTCGACCCCAAGTCCCGCCGGTACCTGGACTTCATCAACAGCGCAGGCACCCGCATGCGCCGGCTGCTCGACGACCTGCTGAGTTTTGTGCGGCTGGAGCAACCGCAAGATGCCTTCACCGACTGCGACCTGAACGTTATCCTGACCGAGATCCAGCAGGACATGGACAGCACGCTGCGTCTGCGCAACGCCACCATCAGTGTAGGAGACATGCCGGTGCTCAAGGCGCACGCGTCCATGCTGCGGCTGCTGCTGCAAAACCTGATCAGCAACGGCATGAAGTTCCAGCGCCCGGGTACCCAGCCGCACATCAGCGTCACCGCCACTCGGCTGGACAAAACCTGGCAACTCAGCGTGCGCGACAACGGCATCGGCATCCCGTCCGACAAGCTGGAGGTGATCTTCCGCCTGTTCCACCGGCTCAATTCGCGCAAGGATTACGACGGCAGTGGCCTTGGCCTGGCCATGTGCCGCCGGGTCGCGATGTACCATCAGGGCCGCATTTGGGCTGAATCCACGCTCGGCGAAGGCAGCGTGTTCCATGTGGAGTTGCCTGCCGAGGCAGTTCCCACCTCGGCTGCCGAACGCGCTGCCGCCGGCCTGACCTGACCGCCGCAGGCACGCCAGACGATGAAGGAGACAATGTTGAAGAGAATACAGCGGGCCATGCTGGTCGACGACAACGAAGCCGACAACGTGTTCCACGAAATCATGATCACCCGCTCCGGCGCTGTGGGCGATGTGGTGGTGGCCGAGTCGGGCTTTGAGGCGCTGGACTACCTCAAGAAGCCGGACTCTCCCGAAGTGGACCTGATCTTTCTCGACATCAACATGCCCGGCATGAACGGCTTTGAGTTCCTGGAGCAATACGCCCACCTGAGCCAAGCACACCCCGCCGCGGTCGTGGTGATGCTGACCTCGTCCCCGTCCGCCGAAGACCACGAACGCGCCCGCCGCTACCCGGCCATCAAGGCCTACATGACCAAACCGCTCAGCGCGGAAGCCACGGCCAAGCTGATCGACCAGTTCTTCTGAACCGTTGGCGTCCCCAGCGTCAGGTCAGGCCGCGCCCTTCGCCACACCCGCCAGCACCGCCAGCAACTCCTGGCCATACGCCGCCCGCTTCTTCGCACCGATGCCGCTGATGCCATCGAGCGCATCGAGTTCGGTTGGCGCGCTGGCTGCGATCGCGGCCAGAGTGGCATCGTGAAAAATTACATAGGCCGGCAGGTTGTGGCTGCGCGCCACCTCGCTTCGCCAAGCGCGCAACGCCGCCAAGCGCTCTTGTGCCGGAGCGTCCAGCCCTTCGGCAACCGCGGGTTGAGCGGAACTGTTGACCTTGCGTGCTTTGCGATCACCCGCTGGGCTGGCCTTGGCCACGCGCAATGAAATGGCCACTTCGCCCTTCAGTACACCGCGGGCGGCATCGGCCAGTTGCAGCGTATTGAAGGCCTGTGCGTCCACACTCACCGCGCCCAGCGCGAGCAACTGGCGCAGCACCGCGCGCAACTGCACCTCGCCGAACGACGCGCCCACACCGAAGGTGCTGAGGGTGTCGTGGCCGAACTGCTCGACCTTTTCGGTCTTCCTGCCGCGCACGATGTCCATGATGTGGCCAGAGCCGAATCCAATGCCGCTGTGTTGGCGCACCCGGTAGATGCAGCTCAGCAACATGCGGGCAGCCTCCGTGCCATCCCAGACGTCCGGCGGCGTCAAACAGTTGTCGCAGTTGCCGCAGGGGGTGGACGCCTGGTCAAAGTAAGCCAGCAGCCGAACCCGCCGGCAATTGCTCGCTTCAGCCAGGCCCAGCAGCGCGTCGAGCTTGTCGCGCAGCACACGCTTGAACTCGCTGCCCGCGGGGCTTTCGTCGATCATGCGGGCCTGGTTCACCACATCTTGCAGCCCATAGGCCATCCAGGCGTTGGCAGGGCCGCCGTCGCGCCCGGCGCGGCCGGTTTCCTGGTAATAGCCCTCGATGTTCTTGGGCATGTCGAGGTGCGCTACGAAGCGCACGTCGGGTTTGTCGATGCCCATGCCAAAGGCGATCGTGGCCACCATGACGATGCCTTCCTCGCGAAGGAAACGGTCTTGGTGTTGCTGCCGCAATTTGCCGTCCAGCCCGGCGTGGTACGGCAGGGCGTTGATGCCGGCGTCTACAAGCTGGCTCGCCACCTCTTCCACCCGTTTGCGCGACTGGCAGTAAACGATGCCGCTGTCGTGGCCGCTGGCATCGCTGTGCTCGTTGCCAATGAAACGCAACAGCTGCTGAAGCGCGTCCCTTTTTTCGACGATGGTGTAGCGGATATTGGGCCGATCGAAGCTGCTGACGAACTGCTCGGCGCCTTCCAGCTGCAATCGCTCCACGATGTCTGCCCGCGTCAGTGCGTCGGCGGTGGCGGTGAGGGCCATGCGCGGCACGCCGGGGTAGCGCTCGTGCAGCACCGTGAGCGCGCGGTACTCGGGCCGGAAGTCGTGGCCCCATTGGCTCACGCAGTGCGCTTCATCAATCGCAAACAGGCTGAGTTTGCCGCGCTCAAACAGCGCATCGAGCTGGGCCAAAAAGCGCTGCGTGGTGATGCGCTCAGGCGCCGCATACAGCAGCGTGAGCTCGTCGCGCAGCAATCGCCTTTCCACCAAGTTGGCTTCTTCGCCGCTGAGGCTGGAGTTCAGAAATGCTGCTTCCACTCCAGCCTCGTGCAACGCGCCGACCTGGTCATGCATCAGCGCAATCAGGGGGGACACCACCACCGTCACGCCGTGGCCCGCGCGCTGGCGCACAAGCGCCGGGATCTGGTAACACAGCGACTTGCCGCCGCCGGTGGGCATCAGTACCAGGGCGTCTCCGCCGGCCGACACGTGGCCAACGATGGCCTGTTGCGGCCCGCGGAATTCGGCGTAACCAAACACCTCGCGCAGCACGGCGTGGCCGGGGGACTCGATTTCGGGGTTCAAGGTGGGGCGCGTTCAGACGTTACACGCTATCGAATAAATAGCGCGATGGTTAGATTTCAATTGGGCTTGAGGGCGATTTAGCATAAAAAACGGCTGTCAGAAGACAAGAATACCGCCCGGGCACCCGTTGATTGTCCGGGAGATCGCTGTGGCCAGCCCCAGATTTCTACAATCAGGGCATGAAAGCCATTGCCTACACCCGCGCCCAGGCGCTGCCCGCCATCTTGTCGCAACGCATTGCCATTCTGGACGGCGCCATGGGCACCATGATCCAGCGATTCAAGCTGGGGGAGGCACAGTACCGGGGTGAGCGGTTCAAAGACTTCCACAAAGACGTCAAAGGCA
>CAZANT010000244.1:0-4003 GCA_964486575.1 uncultured Burkholderiaceae bacterium
ACACGTACACCTTCCAGGGCTGGGTGTTGGTGCCTGACGGGGCACGGCGCGCCACCGAGAGGATGTGTTCGAGGGTGGCACGCGGTACGGGCTGGGAAGTGAAGGCGCGGACCGACCGACGTCCTTCGATGGCGGCGTCCACCGCCGTGTTCAGGCCAGCCGGTGTTTCGGCCAGAGTTTGTGTCGTCATACTGGGTTGATTCAAGGGTTGTGGTGCAGCGGTGACTCACCGGCAAGGGCTGCACCCCTTGCCAGCGTTCGGCGTGAGTTAATCCAGCCGGTTGATGTAGTTGCGCAAGCCGGCGACATTCTCCACCGACACCCCGCCATAGGTAACCTTCAGAACACCGGCTTTCTCCAGGTTCTTGATGGCGGTATTGGTGCGCTGACGCGACAGTCCAGCGAGGTCGCCAAACTCTTCTTGAGAAATCGGAATGGAGGGCCCAAGTTTGGGGTACAGCACCGGATTGAACAGGTTGCTGATGACTCTGGCCAGGCGTTCGTCAGGGTCCAGCACCCGGTCAATTTCTACCAGACTCATGTGCTGGGCGAGCCGTTCGTTCAGGTGGTCGATGATGAAGTGGTTGAAGTCCAGGCTGACGTCGAGCAGCCAACGGAACGTGCTGCGTGGCAAGTGAACAATGCGGGAGGGCCGCATGGCAGCCACCTCATAGCGCCGGACATCCTGACGAATCACCGAGCCCTCGCCAAACCAAGAGCCTGCGGGTACGCCGGTGAAGCCCACGACCTTGCCGTCGCGCTGAACCGCCTGAATCTTGACCAGACCCTCCACCACACCCATCCAAGAATGGACGTACTCGCCCGACCGGGCGACAAGCTCACCTTTGGCGTGAAAGGTTTCGTACACATCGGCCGCGACCCGTGCCTGCGCTTCCGCAAACAGCATTTGGTACCACGACATTTCTTCCAGAAAGTTCATGGCTGTTCTGTTGGCATCTCGCTTGTTACAGGCGCGATCGGGACGGCTAGCGATTTCAGAGATGGCCGACATGGCGTGTTATTCGTCCAAAATTCAAAAGGAGGCAGGGGGCCGTTCAGGCGGCGTTGTGTGCCATGCCCCAATCGCGTTCGAGTACAGCCTGCATGTCGGCTTGGCTTGCCATGTCGCGGGTCACCAAGGCTTTGGCAGAAGTGGGCCCCATCACTCGCTTCAGGTGCTGAACTTCCAAGGCGCGCAGCTGGTTTTCCAGGGTCATGGCCCCCAGTGCCCGCTGCAGCGCCACGATCTGCTCCCTCGCCGCCAACAGTTCGGCCACCGGAACGGTATTGGCATGGCCCTCGTCGGGTAGCGCCAGTTCCCCGTTGCGTTCCATCTTTCGCCAGCGAAACAACATGCTGGCGGCGATCCCATGCTGCCGAGCGGTGACGGACACGCTGCCGCCTGGCTCGTAGGTCTTGCGCACGATTGCCACCTTTTCGGCATTGGTCCAGTTGCGACGCCGTTTGTCGGGCACGGAAACTGGCTCCTCCAACTCACGCTTATAAAACTGCATAGTCACACTCCTGACTCTGACTTCATTAGTCCCAGTACGTTGATCGGCGCTCTCCGTAAGCCCATGTAAGGCAAGGCTTGAAGGGCATACGGACTGGTATTTCTAACTAGGCGCCACGATCACGGTAGAAAACACTCACTGGGCAAGAGTTTGGCGTGTCTCAAAATGTCACACAGTCAACGGGACGACAATTCTTACTAGTACTAACCCTGTGATTTAAAGCAGATGTGTGGATGGTGCGATGACCACCTGTTCGTCACAGGTTCAGGCACCGCCAGCGAGCGGTGCTCTTACCGGCAAACTTGGTTGCGGCCCAGGTGCTTGGCGCGGTACATCGCGGCATCGGCGCGTTGCAGCAATTCGGTCAAGTCGGCGGCCTCGCCCGTGGCTTCGGCCACGCCAACACTGATGGTCACGCTGCCGTAGGGAGGGTGGTCGTGAGCGGCTGCCGCCTCGACCAGCAACTGGCCCAGTTGTTCAGCGCCGTCGAGGTCGGTGTCGGGCAGCAAAACCACGAACTCTTCTCCGCCAAACCGGGCCACCACATCGGCCTGGCGCACCCGCTTTTTGATCAGCCGGGCCAGCGCCACCAGCACCGTATCGCCCACATCGTGACCGTGGACGTCATTGATGCGCTTGAAATGGTCTATGTCCACCATCGCCACGGCCAGCGGCCGGCCGCTGCGGTGCGCCACGGCCAGTGCCGACTTGAACACCGCGTCCATGCCGCGCCGGTTCAACAGGCCAGTCAGCGGGTCCCGCTGTGCCAGCTGGCCAAGCTTGAAGTTGGCCTCCTGCAATTCGGCGGTGCGCTCGCGCACCGTGGCCTCCATCTCCTGGTTGGCGGTTTGCAAACGCCGCGTCATGCGGTTCAGCGAGGTGGACAGGCTTTGCAGTTCGTCGCTGCTGCTCAACAGCGGAATTTCAGCACCGTCCTTGCCCGCCTCCACATCGCGCGCGGCCCGAACGATGGACGACAGGTTGCGGCTCACTCGCCCGGCCAGCCACCAGGCCAGCAGCGCGCCCAGGGCGGCCACCGCCAGTCCCACCGCCAGCGCCATGCGGGTGGCCTTCTGCACCTCCAGAAACGCCAGTTCCACCGGCTCGCGCACCGCCACCTGCCAGCCAAGGTCACTCACCGGCGACTGGGCCACCACCCGCTGCTGGGAGGTCAGGTACTCGCGGCTGTCGGCCCAGCGGACGACCGAAATCTTGGCCTGTGTCGAATCGGCGGGGCTGCGCAGAGGAACGGTTTGACCCATGGCCACGTAGGGTGTCGTTTTTCCACCGGGGCCCAATACAAGCGCGCCGTCGCGGTCAAAGACAAACACCTCGATTTCCCGCTTGGCTGCGTTGGCGGGAAGCAGCTTGTCAATCAGCGCAGCCAGCCAGTCGATGCTGCCGTGGATGCCCAGGACGCCCACGGTTTGCCCACCCACCACCACCGGCGCTGCAAAGTCCACAAACCGCAGCGGCTCACCAGTGGCCGAGGGTGGCAGCAGGTTGGCCAGCAGTTTGGCTGCGTGCACATCCCCCACAAAATGACCTTGCCGCCCGGCGCCGTACCAGGGTCGCTGCGCAACGTTCTGGCCAAGCAAAATGCCATCCGTTGCGGCGCGCACCACGCCCTGGGTGTCCACCACACCAATCCAGGAACTGTACGGCGTGGTGGCCTTGCTCAGCGCCAGCATCTGCCCAACCTCGGGCGAGCCGAGGCCGTTGGTCCACAATGCCTGCAACCCCGCCATCTTCAGCACCTCGACGCTCCCGCTGAACAGCTCCGAGGCCAGCGTGCGAGACACATTGCCCGCGACCACCGCCAGCGACAACTCGGTGCGCTGGCGCACCTGCTTGGTCAGAATGTCGCCGCCCAGCAGCGACAGCGCCACCGCCGTGACGGCAATCAGCGTGCCAAACACCAACGCCACCTGCAGCCGGAAGCTGCGGGTGGCGCGGGCGGGCTTGCCATCGGCTGTGATGGCTTGGGCCGCGAGAGGAGGGGGGGCGTCTGTCTTCACCGGCTGCTACTATTTCAGAATGGAATTGTCGGCGCATCGGTATGACTACTGAAAACCAAGGCCAACCGTTGCCCGACACCGTGCCGTTTTGGCCGGCTTTCTGGTTCTGGCTCAAGCTTGGATTCATCGGTTTTGGTGGCCCGGCCGGGCAAATCGCGGTAATTCACCGCGAGCTGGTGGACGAGCGGCGCTGGATTTCTGAAAAGCGCTTTCTCCACGCCCTCAACTACTGCATGCTGCTGCCCGGCCCCGAGGCGCAGCAGCTTGCCACCTACATCGGCTGGCTGATGCACCGCACCTTGGGCGGCGTGGTGGCCGGGGTGCTCTTCGTGCTGCCCTCGCTGTTCATCCTGATTGGCCTGAGCTGGGTCTACTTGGTTTGGGGCGATGTGCCGCTGGTGGCCGGCCTGCTGTATGGCATCAAGCCGGCGGTGGCGGCCATCGTGGTGCACGCGGTCTGGCGCATCGGCA
>CAZANT010000245.1:0-1693 GCA_964486575.1 uncultured Burkholderiaceae bacterium
CCGGCGTAGCTGATGGCCATGGCCAGCGCCTGCACCGCACCCACCTTGCGCTTGTAAAGCACCCATCCCAGCAGCAGCACCAGGGTGGGGTTGAGGTAGAGGATCAGCCGCTCAAGCCCGGCACTGATGTAGGCCAGCCCGGCGAAGTCCAGAAAGCTCGCCAGGTAGTAGCCGGTGAAGCCCAGCCACAGCACCCGCAGCCAGTCTTTGCCGCTCAGTGGTGGCTTGCCCCGGCTGGCCCACCAGGCCATGACGGCAAAGATGGGCAGCGCAAACAACATGCGATACATGATGAGGGTGACTGCGTCCACCCCATGGCGGTAGGCCAGCTTGACGATGATGGCTTTGCCGCTGAATGCGATTGCACCCAGTGCGGCCAACACCAGGCCTGGCCACAGCTTGATTGCTACTTTTTTTGCAGCTAAATCGCTTGATTCCACTAGGGCTAAGGGCTATTTTTTCTTAGAAACAGGGCTGTTGGATGCCACCGGCGCCTCAGAGCGCCTCAAAAACCGGCCGCCTGGCCGTCCCGCCGTGCATCGCTGGCAGCCACGTAGCCTTCCACCGCCGGATCACCCGCGCGCCAGATGAACTGGCCAGCACCGAAGTCCTGGTAAGAGTCGTTGATGACCTCCATCTGGTGGCCACGCTCGGCCAGTCCTTGCACCGTGGCGGGATTGAGCGATTGCTCAACGTTGATCTCCAGCCCGGCGTTGTAACGCCAGCGCGGTGCGTCGCACGCGGCCTGCGGGTTCTGGCCGTAGTCCAACATGCGCACCAGCGTCTGCATGTGGCCTTGCGGCTGCATGTTGGCGCCCATCACGCCAAAGCTCATCACCGGCTGGCCGTCTTTGGTGAGGAAGGCCGGGATGATGGTGTGGAACGGCCGCTTGCCCGGTGCCACGCCGTTGGCGCTGGTGGCGTCCAGGTTGAAGCCGTGACCGCGGTTTTGCAGGCTCACGCCGAATGTCGGCTCCACACAACCCGAGCCAAAGCCCATGTAATTGCTCTGGATGAAGCTGACCATCATGCCGTTCTCGTCCGCGGCCGTGAGGTAGATGGTGCCGCCCTTGACCGGGATACCGGCGCCAAAGTCCTGCGCCTTCTTCATGTCAATCAGTTTGGCGCGACCGACCAGGTAGGCTGGGTCCAGCATCTGTTCAGCCGTCACCTCCATGCTGGCGGGCTCAGCCACGTAGCGGTAGGTGTCGGCAAAGGCCAGCTTCATCGCCTCGATCTGCAGGTGCTGGCTGTCCACGCCGTCGAGCGGCAGCCCAGCCACATCGAACTGGTCCAGGATGCCCAGCGCGATCAGCGCCGAGATGCCCTGCCCGTTCGGTGGGATCTCGTGCAGCGTGTGACCGCGGTAGTTCTTGGCAATCGGCGTGACCCACTCCGGCTTGTAGTTGGCGAAGTCTTTCACGGTGAGGCTGGCGCCATGGGTTTGCGCAAAACGCGCCATCGCTTCGGCCATTTCACCGCCGTAGTAGGCTTGGCCGCGGCTTTCGGCAATGGCGCGCAGGCCGCGGGCGGCGGCCTCGAACCGGAACAACTCGCCCACTTCCGGCGCGCGGCCCCAGGGCAAAAACGCCTCGGCAAAACCGGGCTGCGACTGCAGCTCGGGTGTGGCAGCGGCCCACTTTTGCTGCACCACCGGCAGAGCTCACACAAAGATGGACCTTTCAGGAACTTC
>CAZANT010000245.1:1703-3971 GCA_964486575.1 uncultured Burkholderiaceae bacterium
GCACCACCGGTGGCAGCAGATAGCCGCGCTCCGCAATCTCGATCGCGGGGGCCATCAGATCGGCGAACGGCAGTTTGCCGAAACGTTCACTCAGGGCCACCCAGCTGCTGACCGCACCAGGCACGGTGACGGAATCGAGCCCGCGCTTGGGGGGCGCGGTGGCCCCATCGCCGTACTTGCGTTTGAAGTAATCCGGCGTCCAGGCTGCCGGCGCCCGGCCAGAAGCATTCAGGCCATGCAGCATCTTGCCGTCCCACAGAATACAGAACGAATCGCTGCCCAAGCCGTTGCTAACCGGCTCGCAGATGGTCATGGCGGCGGCGGCGGCCACGGCCGCGTCCACTGCGTTGCCGCCCTGCCAAAGCATGCGCAGGCCAGCCTGTACCGCCAGCGGGTGCGAGGTGGCCATAACATTGCGGGCAAACACCGGAATGCGGGTGCTGCTGTAGGGGTTGGCAAAGTTGAAAGTCATGAAGGCGTCGTGGGAGGTCAGGTGGGTTCAGAGTTTCATCAAACGGGTGTGCAGCCGGCGGATCGACCACCAGACCGACATCGCCACGAGCGGGATGGCGATGGCGGCGGTCACCTCGGGTGCCACCGGCCAGCCAAGCTTCTCGGCCCCCTTGGCAACGTAGGCCACCAGACCGACGATGTAGTAAGTGATGGCCGCGACGGACAAGCCCTCCACTGTGGCCTGCATCTTGAGCTGCAGCCCCTGACGGTGGTTCATCGCTTCCAGAAGTTCCTGGCTGCTTTGCTGCTGTTCGATCTCGACCCGGGTGCGCAGCAGGTTGCTGATGCGCGAGACGCGTTGTGACAGCGCGTCTTGCCGCCGGGTCGACCATTCGCAGGTGCTGCGTGCCGGGGTCAGCCGCCGGTCCATGAACTCGCGGATGGTCTGCATGCCGGCCAGCCGGGACTCGGCGATGTCGTCAATGCGTTTGTCCACCAGCTCGAAATACGCCGAGCTGGCCGAGAACCGTGAGTGGGTGGTGGCGTGCTGGCTTTCCACTTGGCCAGCGAGTTTGGTCAGGCGGTCCAGCAGCTGGGGTTCGTCGTCGCGGTTGGCACTGCGGATGGCCTCGGCCAGCGCCGCCAGCTCGCGTTCGGCATAGGCCAGTACCACCGACGCTTCACGCGCAGCGGGCAGGCCGAGCAGCGCGGCCATGCGGTAGGTTTCAATTTCCAGCAGGTTCTGCACCAGCCGGCCCAAACGGCGCGGCGCCATGCTGCCCGCCAGAAGCACAATGCGCGAGAAGCCGTCCGGGTGGAGGGCAAAGTCGGTGTAGACCTCACCATGGCCGTCGGCCACGGTGGAGGCGACGAGCGTTTCTTCGTGCAGCACCTGTTTCACCAGCGAGCCGGTGCCAAACGCCTGGTTGGACAACGCCCACAAATGCACACTCGCCAGGCACTCGCCAGGCAATCGGGCAATCCACTGCTGCGGCACGGTTTGCAGCGCGGTGACGGGCTCACGCAGCTCAAACGGAGAAGCTTCGAGGCTGCGCATCAGCGTCCAGCTGACAAACTCGGTGTGCAGTTCCCAGCGCAGCCGGTAGGGACCAAAGTCCATCCGCACGTGGGTGGACTGCGCATCGGGCGGCGGCAGGTGGTGGTCGCGCAGCCACTGCGCCACGTGGTGGCGGCTGGCCTCGCGCTGCTGCGCGTTGCACGCCATGACGATGTGCGACACCGCCAGCGGCGACACCATCGCCTCGGGCGGGCGGGCGTGGATTTCGTTGTGCAGCGCGACGCGCTGCGGATGGGTGGCGGGCGTTGTGTTCACGATGGCGGGCCTTTTTCTGCATTGTGACGCAGCCGCCGGATGTCGCCACACACCGCGATGTTTGACCTAACAAAAACGGCACCGCCCGGGTGCCGTTTCAAGGACTTGAGATGTCCGTCACTCCTCAACAAACGCCTCCTCGCGCTTGTTCTTCACAGCCGGCAACAAAACAATCACCAGCAACAAGGCTGCCAACGCCAGCAGGCTGGCCGACAGCGGCCGGGTGACCAGAACGCTCCATTCCCCACGCGACAGCAGCAGTGCGCGGCGCAGGTTTTCTTCCATCATCGGCCCCAGAATGAAACCCAGTAGCAAAGGGGCGGGTTCGCAACCGAGCTTGATGAAGGCGTAACCGATGAAGCCGAAGATCGCCACCATCCAGATGTCAAACACGTTGTTGTTGGTGGAGTAGACCCCGATCGCGCAGAACAGCACGATGGAGGGGAACAGCCAGCGGTAGGGCACGGTGAGCAGCTTGATCC
>CAZANT010000246.1:0-3961 GCA_964486575.1 uncultured Burkholderiaceae bacterium
GCACCTGGTACCAGACGTTGGGCACCTCGGCCGGTTTAGACGAGTCCTTGATCTGAAAAATGATCTGCGATTCGCCCGGCTTGGAGTAGCTGCGGATCTTGTCGGCGTAGGGCACCTCTTGCAGCGTGCGCTCCAGTTTGTCGGTCACCTGCTCCGCCACCTGTTGGGCAGTAGCGCCCGGCCAGTAGGTGCGGACCACCATCGCACGGAAGGTGAACGGCGGGTCTTCGTCCTGCCCGAGTTGAAAGTACGCGGCGACGCCAAGCAGCATCAGCACCACCATCAGGTAGCGGGTCAGCGCCGGGTGCTCCAGCGCCCAGCGGGAGAGGTTGAAGCCAGCCTGAGGCTCGGCCAACGCGGCTTGGGGAGTGTTTGACGGGGTCATGTGGGCCTCACTGCGCACGGCTGGTGGCCACAGCGGGTGTAGCCGCGGCGCTTGCCGGCGCGCCATTCGCTACGTTATTTGTAGCTGAACCACCAGGATTGACAGCGGCTTGGGTCTCTTTTTCCTTGAAAACTGTGACTTTTTGTCCTGGCGACAGCACGTGAACACCCGCAGACACCACCCGCATTCCCGGGGTGAGCCCGCCCGCAATGACGGCGGCATTGCCGTCGGCAGTGGCAATCTGGACCGGCTGAGAGCGCACCGTCATGGTCGCTTCGTCCAGCACCCACACAGCGGTGGAGGCGCCATCTTGCCGCAAGGCGCTGGTGGGCACCTTGATCGCGGCATTGCCAACCAGGCTCAGCGTGGTCGGCTGTACGTAGACCGTGCTGCCGAGTGGCGGTGCCTGGGCGGCATCCACCGCCACTTTGACGGTGAAGGTGCGTGTCACCGGATCGGCACTGGCCGCCACCTCGCGCACACTTCCAGACAGGACACTGTCCTGGGCCCAACTGCGCACCTTGACTGCGCTGCCGACCACCATGGCACTGACCTTGTCTTCCGGCACCGAAAACACCACATCGCGTGCGCCGTCCTGCGCCAGTCGCAGCACCGGCGTGCCCGCGGTCAAAACCTGGCCGGGCTCGGCCTCCACTGCCGTGATCACACCGGCCGCATCGGCCACCAAGGTGGTGTAGCCGGCCTGGTTGCCCTGGCTGGCGAGCTGTGCCTGCGCCTGCTCCAGTTGCGCTTGCGCGGCCTTCAGCGTCGTGTCACGCCGTTCCAGTTCGGCGCCGCTGATGAAGTTCTGGTCTTTCAGGGCCTTGAAACGGTTGAAGTCGGAGAGCGCCAGGTCGCGGTTGGTTTGGGCCGCTGCCACCTGGGCGCGGGCAGCATCGGCTGCCAATCGGTAGTCTTGGGCGTCAATCTGCGCGAGAACCTGGCCAGCTTTGACCCGCTGACCCAACTCGGCTTGCCGCCGGACCAGTTTGCCTGCCACCCGGAAACCGAGGCGCGATTCAACCCTGGCCCGCACCTCACCAGCGAATTCCTGACCACTCTGGAGCTTGTCCAGCCCCACCGTCACCAGGCGCACTGCCCGCACCGGCTCCTCCGGTGGCGCCGGCCGGGAGCAGGCGGACAGCAGCAGCGCGGCCCCCACAACACTGGACATCAGGGCAAAGGCGCGTGCGGGCATGGTGGCTCCAGAAGAAAAGGCTGGGCTGGCCGGGGCGAACCAAGGAGGGGTCGGTCGCACTGGCAAGTAATTTTAATGACTGACTGGTTAGTAATCTAATCTCGGCCACCCGTTTTGTCAATCTGCCCCTGTGTTTTGCTGTGCAAAGTTAAAGACAGTCAAAAATGATGAAGACTGTCTCACTGTCATCGGTCACATAAGGGTTAACCCTTATGCATCTATGACTGATCTTTGTCGCAGTGGGACGTAGACGAAATGACGGAGTCCAGCTGAGATCTTGGCCAGCTTCACAGCATGTCCGAATGCCGCCCCAGAACCTGGGTTGAAGTCGACTCTGTTGCTTCAATGCCCATTTTTGCCACGGTTAGTTGTGCAGCGAGCACGGCCGGTCAAGCCTGAACAGACATGCTGGGGCATGACCGTGGAGCGGTATACCAATTAGCAGTCATTCGTGAGGGCCAGAGAGCGACCCGATGCAGCAGTTCTGCTATGACTTACCGTTCGCCCGTTTGCAGCGGAAGCGGCCATTCATCCTGGGGGAACAAACCTGTTCACAGCCATGTAGCGGTATTCAATTCAGCACAGCTGCATCCTTAGACCGGGCTTATTCATGTGCTGCCGTTTGTCTGTGCGAGCCTGCGTCCAATCCGCTGACGGCTTCAAAGCATGGACAAAAAGCTCACATTGATTTGCAGTTGCTGTCTTAGCAACGCAATCACACCAATACTTGTTCTTTGCAGAGACAAACAGAGCCGGTTTGAGCAGTAAACCCCGGCGTATGGGTAGACGTGCAGACCGGCTGCTCTTCGCGCGAGGTGAACGACGTGCGCTCTGGCTTGGCCGACATCGGCATGCTGTCGCGGGCCATGAATGCGGATGGAAAAGACCCGGAAGGTTTTCACCGCGAGGGCTGACCCTTCCGACCACGACCAGTTGGAGCGCCTGCAACACTTAGTCGGTCAGGGTCTCGGCTACCGCCCCCGACAGCTGCCACACCAGACGTCGGTAGGCCTGGGCCACAGCCTGGGGGCCTGGGCCCAACACCGGGGTTTGCAGCCGCCGCTGGAACACCTGGGGCGGCCGGCCGCCAGTGCGGTCGGCGGTGTTCCAGCGGGCATCCAGCACCGCCTGGCCACCACCGGGCAACAGGGTAAGTTCTTGCACCGTCACCCGCAACTGCCGCGCCGGCGCTACGCCCGGCGGCAGCGGCTCGCGCCAGACCTCTCGCTGCAGCCGCTGCGACAGGTCGCCCCGAAGGCGCTGGGTGATGGTGTCTGACAAGGGCTCCGCCCAGCGCGCCTCACCCAGCGCCTTCAGCGCACCATCGCCGCTGGTCACCAGCACTTTGGGCTGGTCCGTGTGGCGGGGCAGGTCCACCGCTCCCACCAGCTGCCACACCGCCTGCGAGGGCGGCAAGGCCGACGGCACGGTCGCCTCGGCCTGCAGCGGCAGCCTGATCCAGGTGGTGGCGGGTAAAGGGGCGGCGCAGCCCGCCAGCAGGCCCAGCACCAGGCCCAGGCTCAGCACACGCCCGGGCTTGGTACGGGCGTGCGGCCCCAGTGTCGGCTTGGTGGCGGATGGGCTCATGGGTTCTCCTGTCAAGGGACCGCGGACTCTCGTCCCCGCAGCAAGGCGTCGGGGTGCTGGTCCAAGGTGTCGGCCAGGGTGCGCAGAGCCCGGGCCGCCTGGGCCACCTCATCCAGCGTGCGTACAGCGTTGCGGTGCAGTTCGGAATCGCTGGACACCGTCTGGCGCAGTGCTGCCGCGCTGCGCTGCATCTCATCGGCCGTGGCACGCAGGTCGGCCAGCGCCGGCTGGCCGGCGGCGGTCAGTTCCTTGACCTGCGTGGCGGCCTCACCTGCGGTGGCCACGGTGCGCTCTGTCGCGGCCAGCGTGGCCCGGGCCTGGGCGGCCAGCAGCGGCCAGTCGGCCTCCATACGGGTGGCCAGCCGCTCCATGGCTGTCGCGGCCGCAGCGGTGCGTTGCACCAGCCGCTGGGTCTCCGGGTCGGCCACCAGTTGCCGCGCCGCGGCGGCGGCGGCGGTCAGGTCACGGCCCAGCTGGGCCAGGTCGAGTTGTTCCAGCTGGGCCTGCAGGGTCTGCAAGCGGGTGCGGGTGGTCGGGATTTTGATCATGACGTCGGCGGTGGCCCCAGCCGCCGGAGCGGGGGCAGCGGCGTTGGCGGCCGGTGGGGCGGGTGGGTGGCCCAAGTCCAGGTTGATGTAGAGCTGGCCGGTCAGCAAGCTCTGTGTGGCCAAGTTGGCCACCAGGCCACGTGCCACCAATCGGTCAATGGCCGGCTCCGTCATAGGCAGCGGTTCGCCGAGCAATTCCAGCAGCAGCGACCGGTCGAGCTCCACCCGCACTGGCACCGCAAT
>CAZANT010000247.1:0-3939 GCA_964486575.1 uncultured Burkholderiaceae bacterium
TTGATGCCCCGGCTGGTTCGGGATGTGCCAGCTGAAGTAGCTCGAGACGTTTTGCATCACAACTGGCTGTCTTACTCGCGTTCGCTCAAATACCTGATCATTGAGTTGAGGCCTGCTGAGCTTCTACCTCTCGTCAACGTACCCCTGCTCTTCATACAGGGCCTGAAGGACCAAACTGCGCCACCTACGCTCGTGGCGAGCGGCATCGAAGGCTATGCGAATGCTCAGCTGCAGACCATTGACGCTGGGCATGACATGATCTCTACCCATGCCCAATCGTTGGTGCATGCTATTTTGGAAAACGTTAAAACTGCATAGCTGGGGCTTCATGAAGACCTTTGGGCCTCGACGGTGAGCGGTAGTCTTGCCTTGTTTTTTGCGACGATCTTTAACTTACGGGGTTATGTCGTGTCGCATCGAATTCGATTCCGAGCCACTTTTTGACAATCTATGCCGTTTAACGTCTCAGAGGAGAACTGTCCTCAGATTTAGACAGTCTTTAACTTTGCACAGCAGTTTGGGCTGCCACAACCTGGCCGAGGGCAAAAAATCAGAAATGGGGGCCAATTCCCTGGCTTCTTTGGGGATACGCTGGGCCTCAGGGCGGCAAACTCCGCTGAGTTTCACTTGAGTCAGCGCGCTGGGCCAGCGAACGCGGCGTCCCTGTCATGAACTCGCTGCGTTACCGCCAAGCGCCTCCGTTGCTCACGCTCATTCGTCGCCCCCGACGGGCTGCCGAACCTCACTTTCAGGCGGGCATCCGTTCCTGGCTGTTGGGCGTAGGTGCGGTCATCCTGGCGCCCATGGTGGCGGTGGCGTTGTTTTTGGTACTGCAGGTACACCAAGCGGGCGAGTCGGCCACCCAACGCGAACTGGCACAGCGCACCACCGCCACCAGCCACGCCGTGCTCGAGCGACTGGACTCGGGCATCAGCTACCTCAACGCCCTGGCGCTGAGTGACGCAGCGCTGACCGGGGACCTGCCGGCCCTCTACAGCCAGGCCAACCGCATCGCAGCGAACTTTCCTGGCGCCGCCGGCATCGGTTTGATGGGCCCCGACCTGCGGCTGCGGTTCATTACCGCCAAACCTTACGGAGCGCCGGTCAGCGCCCCCCCAGACACCGCCACCGTGAAACGGGTAATAGCCACGGGCACCCCGGCCGTCTCTGGACAGTTCAAGGACCCGGTCACCGGCAAACGCGTGGTGTTGCTCGCTGCGCCTGTTTTCCGTGAGGGTGACGTGGCGTACGCCTTGCTGATGGAGCTGACCAGCGACTCGCTGACCGATTTGCTGCTCCAGCAAGGGCTGCCCAGCGATTGGACCGCCGCAGTTCTGGACCGTCAGGGCCACCTTGTGGCCCGTTCGCGGGACGCAGAGCGGTTTGTCGGCACCGAAGCGACACCGCCAGTGCTGGCGTTCTTGCGGGCCCGAAAATCGGGCTACCTTGACTCCGTCACCAAGGAAGGCACGGAGGTCCGGGCCTATGTCGCGCCCATCACGCCCTACCGCTGGAATGTGGCCATCGGCGTGCCAACACAAAACCTCTTGGCGCCCCTGCAACGAAACTTGGGGCTATTTTTGACAGTGACCTTCTTGATTTTCGTGGTTGGCATGGTGGCTGCCGGGCTCGCGGGCAAAGCACTGGCGCGGTGGAACCATCGCCTGCTGGCCGCGGTGCGCGCCATCAAATCGGGCGAGACCGTGGTCTACAAACCCAGTGGCGTGACCGAACTTGACCAGATGGCCAAGTCACTGATGGAGGTCAACACGGCGACACAGCGCATCCGCATCGACCTGCAGGACTCCCGCCGCGAGCGCGATCAAGCCCATCTGGCGTTGGAAGTGGCCCGTACCGATGGCCTGACCGGGCTGCGCGCCCGCGCGCGTTTCCGTGAGGACGTGACAGCCATGCACCGGGTTGCCGCAGCCGACCAGCGCCTGGTGCTGTTGTTCGTTGATCTGGACCGATTCAAGGCCGTCAACGACGTGCATGGACATGAAGCGGGCGACGGAGTGCTGATGGACGTGGGCCGCTTGTTCAGCGGGCTCGAATCCGCCAGTTGCATCACCGCACGCTGGGGCGGCGATGAGTTTGTGCTGGCCTTCAAGACTCCTGCCGAGTTGATCAACAGCCGGGTCATGGCCCTGTGCAAAGCCATTGATGCAGGCATTCAAGCGATGGGGTATGGGCTGGGATGCAGCATCGGCGTCTCCTTTTGGGACGACCACTGCGCCAACCTCGACGATCTGGTCAAGCGGGCCGACGTGTCGATGTACCGGCAAAAGCAGGCCCATCGGTAAGCCTACTGCGGGCCGCGTGATGGCGAGCTCAAGGGGAACTGGTCTGACGTACGGCCGACATGCGGGACTGCTACCCTTGCCGGCTACCATGAAGTCATTGAACCGACGTACTCTGCTCGCCATGACATTCAACCTGCCCGCACTCGGTGCGCATGGCGCTGCTTCTCGGTCGCGCCCCATTGTGATCGGCCACCGCGGAGCCAGCGCGCTGCGGCCCGAACACACTCTGGCCGCCTACCAGCAGGCGATTGACGACGGCGCCGACTTCATTGAGCCCGACCTTGTCATCACCGCCGACGGGGTGCTGGTGGCGCGGCACGAGAACGAAATCGGCACCACCACCGACGTGGCACGCCGGCCTGAATTCGCTGCGAGGCGCACCACCAAAACCATCGATGGAACGCCCCTGACAGGCTGGTTCACCGAGGACTTCACCCTGGCCGAACTGAAGACCCTGCGCGCCATCGAGCGAATTCCACAGAACCGGCCCGGCAATGTGGCCTTCAACGGCCAGTTCGAGGTGCCCACGTTCGAGGAGGTGATCGCCTTGGCGCAACGCGCAAGCCGCGAGACCGGCCGCACCGTGGGCATCTACCCGGAGACCAAACACCCCAGTTACTTCCGGCACATCGGCCATCCGCTAGAGCCGCCTTTGCTGGCCGCGCTGGCACAGCACGGCTACACCGGACGCAACGCGCCGGTGTTTGTGCAGTCGTTCGAGGTCAGCAACCTGCGCGCCTTGAGCAGCCAGACGCAGGTGCCGCTGATTCAACTGCTGGGTGGACCAGGCCAGCAGCCTTACGATGCGGTGCTGGCAAAGCGCCCGCTCACCTATGGCGAGATGGCGAGCGCCGCTGGCCTGCGTGAGGTGGCCGGCTACGCCCAGGGCGTGGGCCCGGTGAAAGACATGGTGATTCCGCGTGACGCGGCCAACCACCTCGGCCACCCGACCAACCTCGTGGCCAACGCCCATGCCAACGGCCTGAAGGTGCACATCTACACCCTGAGACCAGAAAACCCGTTTTTGCCAGCCAACCTGCGGCGTGGAGATTTGGCGTCAGCCAGCGCGCGTGGCGACATGGCGGCCGAGGTCCGTGCCTACCTGGAAGCGGGGGTGGACGGCTTTTTCACCGACGACCCCGCAGTGGTCCGAAAGGTACTGCCGCTCAGCGCTCGCTGAGCGGCAGAATGGGGTCAGAAGGTCAGGCGAATCTCATGGACCACGGTGGTCCCGCTGACTTCGTTGCCCACAATCAACAGGGGGCGGCCGATCGGTGAGTCGGCAGCCGACACCACCACAATGCCCTCGGGACCGCGGTCACCGGTGCCCTGTGTGCGGGTGTTGAGGTAGGTCACAAAGCTGGGGGTCTGGGGATTGGTCACGTCGTAGACCATCACGCCGCCCACACGCTCCAGGCCGATGAAGGCAAACACCCGGGTGCCGAACCGTGCCACGGCCACACCTTCGGGCTCCGGACCCTTGTTGTCGCTGCGGTTGTCCAGGGTCGAATCGCCACCCACATGGCCGGCGTTGAACGGCACGTTGGGCAAGGCGCGGGTGCGCTGCTCAATCTCGTCACCCGAGTCATAGACCAAGTTGGTATCGGCCCGGCGAATGGAGAACGAACGGCCCCCC
>CAZANT010000248.1:0-3926 GCA_964486575.1 uncultured Burkholderiaceae bacterium
GTGACTATTTTTGGTCGTGCCACGCCCGTCGAGCTCGAATTCACCCAGGTCGAGAAGACCTGATTTTCTCCGGCTTGCCGGTTGTTGCGCCACCCGACTCGGCGCAGCGTCAAATCCAGAGTCGTCAACCCCGGGAAGCCATGTGCTGGTTGCTTGACCTGCATGGCGTTTGACCCGCAAGGAGTAAAGCATGGCGAAAAAAATCGTCGGTTTTGTCAAGCTGCAAGTGCCAGCTGGTAAGGCCAACCCATCCCCCCCGATCGGCCCGGCACTGGGTCAGCGCGGCCTGAACATCATGGAATTCTGCAAGGCGTTCAACGCCCAGACTCAGGGTGTTGAACCAGGTCTGCCACTGCCTGTGGTGATCACTGCTTATGCAGACAAGAGCTTCACCTTCATCATCAAGACGCCACCAGCGACCACCTTGATCAAGAAGGCCATCAAGCTGGACAAGGGCTCTGCCACGGCACACAGCGTCAAGGTTGGCAAGATCACCCGCGCACAGTTGGAAGAAATCGCCAAGACCAAATTGAAGGACATGAACGCCGCCGACGTGGATGCCGCTGTCCGTACGTTGGCTGGTTCCGCGCGCTCGATGGGCGTCACGGTGGAGGGCCTCTAAATGACCAAGTTGACCAAGAAACAAAAAACCCAGACCGGCAAAATTGACAGCAACAAGCTGTATCCGCTGGCCGAGGCGATTGGCATTGTGAAAACCTATGCCACCGCCAAGTTCGACGAGTCGATCGACGTGGCTGTGCAGCTCGGCATCGACGCGAAGAAGTCGGACCAGGTTGTTCGTGGTGCCGTGGTGTTGCCGAACGGTACAGGCAAAACCAAACGCGTCGCCGTGTTTGCCCAAGGCGCCAAGGCTGAAGAGGCCAAGGCCGCTGGTGCTGACATTGTGGGCATGGACGACCTCGCGGCGATGGTGAAGGCCGGTGACATGCCCTTCGAGGTGGTGATTGCTGCCCCGGATGCCATGCGAATCGTGGGTACCTTGGGTCAGATCCTCGGCCCACGCGGCATGATGCCTAACCCCAAGGTCGGGACCGTGACCCCTGACGTCGCCACCGCTGTGCGCAACGCCAAGGCAGGCCAGGTTCAGTTCCGCGTGGACAAGGCGGGCATCGTGCATGGCACGATCGGTCGCCGCTCGTTCGACACCGACAAGCTTCAGGGTAACTTGGCGGCTCTGGTGGATGCTTTGCAGAAGGCCAAGCCGGCCACCAGCAAAGGTGTGTACCTGCGCAAGATCGCCGTTTCCAGCTCGATGGGTGTGGGTGTCCGTGTCGACACGCAAACCATCGCTGCGTAAACACAAAAATTTGGGTTGCCTTCGGGTGACCTGGGTGTGGTGGGCTGTGGCAACCTTCGGGCTGCCGCAGGCCATCCAAGACCGTTGGTGTGCAAGCGATTGCACTTAATCGGGGGGCTTGCGGATTCGTCCACAAGCCCAAGCCAACGCAGATGGCGATCCCGCTGCAGATGGAACATGTTCCGAAACAGTTGGTCGCTGCAATAAGGCGTGTGAGCCGGGCTTCGGTGAGCACATACAAAGGAGTAGACCTTGAGTCTGAATCGCAGTGAGAAAGAAGCGGTCATCACAGAAGTGACCAGCCTCGCCGCAAAAGCTCAAACGCTGGTGATGGCGGAGTACCGCGGCATCACGGTCGCCGACATGACGAAACTGCGCTCCACCGCGCGCAGCCAGGGTGTGAATCTGAGTGTGTTGAAAAACACCTTGGCACGCCGGGCTGTCGCAGGCAGCGCCTTTGACATCGTGGCCGACCAGATGACCGGCCCGTTGATCTACGGTTTTTCTGTCGACGCAGTGGCCGCCGCGAAAGTGGTGTCCGACTTCGCGAAAACCAACGACAAGTTGGTGATTCGTGGCGGTGCGTACGGTGGCAAGGCCCTGGACGTCAATGGCGTGAAGCAACTGGCCAACATTCCTTCTAAAGAAGTGTTGCTGGCCCAGCTTTGTGGCTTGTTGAAGTCGCCAATCTCGCGCACCGCCGTGGTGCTGGGTGCCTTGGCGGCGAAAAAAGGCGAAGGCGCACCAGCGCCGGAGGCGGCCGCAGCCTGAGTGCGCGGTAGTTCAACCAACATTGTTAGGAAATTTGAAATGGCATTCGATAAAGACGCATTTTTGACCTCGCTGGACAGCATGACGGTCATGGAACTCAACGACCTGGTGAAAGCCATCGAAGAGAAGTTTGGCGTGAGCGCTGCCGCCATGGCCGCGCCTGCAGCCGGTGGTGGTGGTGCAGCTGCTGCTGTGGCTGAAGAAAAGACCGAATTCAATTTGGTCCTGGTGGATGCTGGCGCCCAGAAGGTCAGCGTCATCAAGGCCGTGCGCGAAATCACCGGTCTGGGTTTGAAAGAGGCCAAAGACTTGGTAGACGGCGCACCGAAGAATGTCAAGGAAGGCATCTCCAAGGCCGACGCCGAAGCTGCCAAGAAGAAGCTCGAAGAAGCTGGCGCGAAAGTCGAACTCAAGTAATTGGTTCGGCCACGAGGCTGGAGTGTCCCGGAGTCCTCCGGGGGCCCTCCAGCCTTTGGTGCTTGTTAGAGCGCACCTGAAAGCCGAGTGGTTTTCAAGTGTCTTCTGACCCCGACTGCAGAAGATGCCTTGGTTCGGGTGGCGTGCAATGCGCCACCGTCAGCCAGGGTTGGTAGTGGCCAACCGCCAAGTGAGGTTTGAATCAACGCGGGACAGACCGGGCAATGCCTTGTCTGCCCATAAGAAATAGACCAGCCTGACAGTCGCCGAAGTCCCAGGACCCCACTTTGCCCGGAGATCTCATGTCCCAATCGTCCAGTTACAGCTACACCGAACGCAAACGAATCCGCAAGAGCTTTGGTAGCCGCGACAGCGTGGTGGAAATTCCGTACCTGCTGCAAATGCAGAAGGACGCTTACACCGCATTCTTGCAAGCCGACGTGCCGCCAAAGAAGCGCACTGCAGAGGGGTTGCAGGCCGCCTTCGAGGCAGCATTCCCAATCGTCTCGCACAACGGTTTTGTCGAGATGAAGTACTTGGAGTACAACCTGGCCAAACCCGGCTTTGACGTGCGCGAGTGCCAGACCCGTGGTCTGACGTTCGCGTCGGCTGTGCGTGCCAAGGTCCAACTGATCATTTACGACCGCGAGTCGTCGACGTCCCAGTCCAAGGTGGTCAAGGAAGTCAAAGAGCAAGAGGTCTACATGGGCGAAGTACCGCTCATGACCGACAAGGGCTCGTTCATCATCAACGGGACCGAGCGTGTGATCGTGTCGCAGTTGCACCGGTCACCAGGCGTGTTCTTCGAACACGACAAAGGCAAGACCCACAGCTCTGGCAAGTTGCTTTTTTCGGCGCGCATTATCCCTTACCGTGGCTCGTGGCTGGACTTTGAATTCGACCCGAAAGACATTTTGTACTTCCGGGTGGACCGCCGACGCAAGATGCCGGTCACCATCCTGTTGAAGGCGATTGGCCTGAACCCGGAATCCATCCTCGCCAACTTCTTCGTCAACGACAGCTTCCGATTGATGGACAGCGGCGCACAGATGGAGTTTGTGGCCGAGCGCCTGAAGGGAGAGGTCGCCCGTTTCGACATCACTGACAAGTCTGGCAAGGTGCTGGTGGCCAAGGACAAGCGCATCACCGCACGTCACACGCGTGAGATGGAGCAGTCGGGCACGACCCACATCAGCGTACCGGAAGACTTCCTGATCGGCCGCGTGGTCGCGCGCAACATCGTGGATGCCGACACCGGCGAGATCATTGCCAAGGCCAACGACGAGTTGACGGAAGCCCTGCTGAAGAAGTTGCGCACCGCGGGTGTGCAAGAACTGCAGTGCATCTACACCAACGAACTCGATCAGGGTGCGTACATGTCGCAAACCCTGCGCATCGACGAAACGGTGGACGACTTCGC
>CAZANT010000249.1:0-3925 GCA_964486575.1 uncultured Burkholderiaceae bacterium
TGAAGGCCACCGGGCACCGTGGCGGGTGCCGGGTGAGCAGCCGGTCCAGGTGGTCTGGCAAGGTGTTGTAGATCGCGGTTTCGACGTCCCGGTCAAAGCTCAACACCCGCTCGCCATCCGCGTCGTGCGTTCCGTGTTCGATGTAGTCTTCCAGCGCCTGGGGAGCCCAGCGGGCGAATACTTTTTTCCCCGCAAAGTGGGCTAACGCGCTGTCCCGGTCCGGCCAGCGCTCTCGGCGTTTGCTGCTGACCGCCCCGGGCGACATGCTGCCAAAGAAGGTGGTCCGTTTGGCCACACTCACCGCGGTGGCGCGCCAACCGCCCACCATGGGAGAGTCCAGCAACACCACACCAGCCAGACCGTGGCCACCCAGGCCTTCGGCCCCGCTGTGGGGGTGGCGGGCCGTCACCATGGCGCTGAGCATGCCGCCCAGCGAGTGACCCACCAGCCATGCGGGCTCACCGGCTTTGGCAATTTCTTTGGCCGCGAAGTCAGCCACCTGCTGGACCAGGTGCGGCCAGTTGTTGGTGACAGGGTAACGCGGGTCGTGACCCAGTTTGTCAATGGCGCGCACCCTGAACCCGCGGGAGCGCAGGCTTTTGAACAGGGTGGTGTATGTGCCGCCGGGAAAACCGTTGCCGTGAGAAAAAATCAACAAACCCATGCGCGCTTCAGATCAGCTTTTCTTCGGGCGTGCTGATTTTCTTCAGCGGCCGGGCGCGTTGTGCGGCGACCATCAGCGGCACCTCCGTGCGGGCTCCATCCCATACTGGGTGTTCGATGCTGTCGAACACTTGGCGTAACTTTTGGCCCCAGCTGTTGTGCAGCATCTTGAAGTAGGGGTTGTTGTCGTCGATGCAGACGATGCGGTCGCTGGCGAACTGGTCCGCCTCGTAGACCACCAAGTCCAGAGGCAAGCCTACCGACAGGTTGGACTTGAGGGTGGAGTCCATGGACACCAGGGCGCACTTGGCGGCCTCGTCCAGCGGGGTGTCGGGCGTGATGACGCGGTCAAGCACCGGCTTACCGTACTTGGACTCGCCGATCTGGAAGAACGGCGTCTCGGGCGTGGCCTCGATGAAGTTACCGGCCGAGTACACCTCGAACAGGCGCATGCCTTCGCCCTTGATCTGGCCGCCAAAAATCATGGACACATTGAAGTCGACCCGGGCTTGCTTCAGCGCGGCGGCGTCTCGGTCGTACACCCTGCGCACGGCAGCGCCCAGCACGCGGGCCGCGTCGAACATGCTCTTGGCGTTCCAGATGGTGATGGGCTCGCCGCCCTCCATGTCCTTGACCTGCTCGACCTGCAGGATTTCGCGGATGGATTGCGAGATGCTCAGGTTGCCCGCGGACAGCAGCACCATGAAGCGGTCGCCTGCCTTCTCGTAAATGATCATTTTGCGGAAGGTGCCGATCTGGTCCAGGCCCGCGTTGGTACGGGAGTCGGACAAGAACACCAGGCCGGCGTTGAGTTTGATGGCGACGCAGTAAGTCATGGGAATCTCGGTGGGTCAGCGCTGGTGCTGGGCCAGCTGTTTTTTGAGGGCGTAGAGCGCGTCCAGGGCCTCGCGCGGGCTGAGCGCGTCGGGGTCAATGGCGGACAGGCTCGATTCTAGGGCGCTGGGGGAGGGCAGTTCGGCCGCCGTGGGCGCGGCAAACAAATCGACTTGAGCGCGGGTTTCGGTTTGGTGGGTCTCCAGGGCTTGCAGGGTATGGCGGGCGTGGTTCAACACGGCGCCGGGCATACCCGCCAATTTTGCAACTTGTATGCCATAGCTGCGGCTGGCCGGGCCGGGCTGGATCTCATGGAGGAAGACGACGTCGCTGCCCGACTCGGTCGCGCTCACGTGCACGTTCACCGCCGCGTGGTGCTTGGCCGGGAACTCCGTCAGCTCAAAATAGTGGGTGGCGAACAAGGTGAAAGCCTGCGTTTTGTCGTGCAGGTAGGTGGCGATGCCGCTGGCCAGCGCCAGGCCGTCGAAGGTGGAGGTGCCGCGGCCGATCTCGTCCATCAGGACCAGGCTGTGCGGCGTGGCCGTGTGGAGGATTTGCGCCGCCTCGGTCATCTCCAGCATGAATGTGGACTGCGCGTTGGCCAGGTCATCGGCCGCGCCAATGCGGGTGTGGATCGCGTCGATCGGCCCGAGCCGGCATGCGCTTGCAGGAACATAGCTGCCGACGCTTGCCAGCAGCACGATGATGGCCACCTGCCGCATGTAGGTGGATTTGCCGCCCATGTTGGGGCCGGTGATGACCTGCATGCGCTGCTTGGGTCCCAGCGTGGTGTGGTTCGCGATGAAGCTGCCCGCAGCGCCACGTGCTGCACCCAGCGCCGTGGACTCGGCCAACCGGGCCTCCACCACCGGGTGCCGACCGGACTCGATGGCAATGCACGGCTCTTTCACGAAATTGGGCTCACACCAGCCGAGCGTGAGCGAACGTTCGGCCAACGAGCACAACACATCCAGTGCGGCCAGCGCGGTGGCCAGCCGGGTGAGCGTCGGCACAAAGGGCTGCAACGCGTCCAGCACCTGCTCGTACAGCCATTTCTCGCGTGCCAGTGCCCGCTCTTGGGCGCTCAGGGCTTTGTCTTCGAAGGCCTTCAACTCAGGGGTGATGAAACGCTCGGCGTTTTTCAGTGTCTGTCGGCGGCGGTAGTCGTCGGGCACCTTGTCCACTTGGCCTTGGCTGACCTCGATGTAGAAGCCGTGCACCTTGTTGAACTGCACTTTCAGATTGGCAATGCCGGTGCGCGCTTTCTCGCGGGTTTCCAGGTCCAGCAAAAAAGCGTCGCAGTGGTCGCGGATTCCCCGCAATTCGTCCAGCTCGGCGTCGAAGCCCATGGCGATCACGCCACCATCGCGCACCAGCGCGGCTGGCTCGGGGTCGATCGCACGGCTCAGCAAGGCCGTGACGGGCCCTGGCGGGGCCAAATCGGTCGAAATTTGAGCCAAAAGGCCCTCAGGCCCTGGTGAAAACTGGCGAAGCTGCTCTGTTTTTTGTAGTGTCAGCTGCAAGGCCAGCAGCTCGCGCGGTCGCACTTGGCGCAACGCGATGCGGGCGGTGATGCGCTCCACGTCGCTGCAGCCTTTGAGCTGATCGCGCAGCGCCCGCGACGGGCCTTGACCCTGGGGGCCGCGCAGGTGGTGGATGGCCGCGAGCCGGGCCTGGGCTTCGCGCCGGTCGCGGCGAGGGGTGAGCAGCCAGCCTCGCAACGCCCGGCTGCCCATGCCTGTCATGCAGGTGTCCAGCAAGGACAGCAGGGTGGGCGACTCTTCGCCGCGCAAGGTGCGGGTCAACTCGAGGTTGCGGCGGGTGGCAGCGGGCAGGTCGATCACGTCGTCTGCCCGGTGCACCCGCAGCGTTTGCAGGTGCGACAGCGCGCGGCCCTGGGTGTGCTCGGCGTAGCCCAGCAGGGCGGCGCTGGCGGCGTGGGCCTGGGGCAGGTCGTCCGCCTGCCAGGCGCTGAGGTTCTGGGTACCCAGCTGCGCCAGCAGCAGGCGCTGGCCGAGGGCCGCGTCGAATTGCCAGGCCGGCCGCTCGGTCAGGGCGGTGGTGCCCGCAGCGTCGGTGGCGGCCCGCAGCGCTTGCAGGCTGTGGGAAAAGGCCGGCGTCACGTCGGCGCTGAACAGCAGCTCGCTGGGGGCGATGCGGGCGATCCACGCCGGTAGCTCGTCGCTCGCGCACTCCGCCAGGTGGAGCTCGCCCTGGGTCACACTGAGCCAAGCCAAACCACAGCCCTTGGCTTTGGCCGCACGCGGTCCCTGGTGTACCGCCAGCAGCCAGGACTCGTTCTTGTCGCTCAGGAGCGCGCTGTCCGTGAGGGTGCCTGGCGTCACGACACGCACCACTTTGCGCTCCACCGGTCCCTTGGCGGTGGCCACGTCGCCCACCTGCTCGCAGATCGCCACCGACTCACCAT
>CAZANT010000250.1:0-3917 GCA_964486575.1 uncultured Burkholderiaceae bacterium
GAAAAGGCGTTCGAGTTCGCGCTGGTGCAGCGCCGGGTCGGTGTAGGCCTTGAAGGGGATGCGGCTGCTGCCGTCGCATTCCCAGACCACTTCGTCCGGAAATACGGTCCATGGTTTGGGAGCAGGTTCATGCATGGGCAGCGTCTCCTACAGTGACCATGATGTCGCCCAGCAGGCTGATGCTGGCGTGCATCACATCGCCCGGCAGTACGGCGGCCACGCCTTCGGGCGTGCCGGTCATGATGAGGTCGCCGGGCTCCAGTGGATCGTAGCGCGACAGCACCGCAATGCATTCGGCCACCGACCAGATCAGCTTGGCGATGTCCGACGACTGCCGCGGCTTGCCGTTCACAGCCAGCGTGATGGTGGCCTGTGAAGGGTGTCCAATGTCTGCAGCGCGTTGCAGGGCGCCCACGGGTGCGGAATGTGCAAACGACTTGCCAAATTCCCAGGGGCGGCCAGCATCGCGGGCGGCCAGCTGCAGATCGCGCCGCGTCATGTCCAGTCCGACGGCGTAGCCATAGACATGGGCAAGAGCATCTGCTTTGGCAATGTTGCTGCCACCTCGGCCGATGGCGACCACAAGCTCAATTTCATGGTGAAAATTGGCGGTTTGCGGTGGGTAGGCGATGGTGGCGGCGGCTGAGGCATCGACCAGCGCCTGCGCTGGCTTCATGAAAAAGAAAGGCGGTTCACGGTCGGGATCCTTGCCCATCTCACGCGCGTGGGCGGCGTAATTGCGGCCGACGCAAAAGATGCGGTTGACGGGGAAGCGATCGGCAGTGCCTGCAATGGCCAGTGAATGCACGGCGGGCGGGGCGATGGCGTAAGAAGCGGCGTCAAGCATCAAGTGTTTCTCTCGGGTCAAAGTCGTTCCTCTCGGAACAGACCCAGGGTCTGTTGCACGGGACGGTCAGAAAAACTGAACAGCAACGTGTCGGCACGGGCATGCAAGCTCAGGGCGTGCCACGAGGGCACCACAAACACATCGTTTTCGCCAAATGCCCAGTCCTGGTTTCCCACGGATACATGGCCGTGGCCTTCCAAGCAGAGCATCACGGTGCCATCCGTGGCGCGTACCGGTCGGGTTTCAAAGCCAGCCGACAGCCACTGCACACAAGCGCCCATGGTGGGCAATGGGGAAGCGCCAGTGGCTGGGTTGACAAAACGGAACTTGTGGCCCAAGTGCGGGTCGGGCGTTGTGCGCGCGATCTGACGCATGGCTTCGCGGGTTTTTTCGAACGGATAAACAAAGACACGGGCAGGTTCAGCCGCTGTGGGTGCGTAGTCCACTGGCAGCAGGTTGCTGCCATAGCGTGCGAGCGCATCGCCTTCTGGCCGTTCGGGAATCTGCGTCGTGATGCCCGACTTGTCGGCAAAACCAGCGTCAAAAAAACGAACCAAAGGAATGTCCAGCCCGTCCAGCCACACCACAGGTTCCTTGCCCTCGTTGCCGTGGTCGTGCCAAGACCAGGCGGGTGTCAGGATGAAGTCGCCGCGTTGCATCCGCGTGCGTTCGCCGTCCACGGTGGTGTAGGCCCCCTGGCCCTCCATGACCAGACGCAGGGCCGACTGGGTGTGGCGATGGGCCGGGGCCACTTCACCGGGCAGGATGAGCTGCAAGCCGGCATAGAGTGCCTGGGTGATGCACGACTGGCCACGCAGGCCAGGGTTCTCCAGTACCAGAACGCGGCGCTCGGCTTCCTCGGCGGTGATCAGACGGCCTGCGTCCAGCACATGCGGCCGCAGTTTGTTGTACCGCCACAGGGCTGGAAGTGCAGGTGAGCTCGGCCGGGGTGGCACCAGCGCGCCCAGCACTTCCCACAACGGGGTCATGTGGTGGTCGGAGATTCGCTGGTAGAACTCAGCGCGCTGTGCGGCGGTGTCCGGTAGGGCTGTCATGGTGTTACGGATGTAGAGCGACCCATGATCGGTGGTTCCAAGCCATCAGTAAAGTGGATGCGATGAATGAAAAACATCACATTTCGTGATGAGGGAATCTTTTTCTGGTGCGCCCGTTGGGTACTGCGGTCTATGGGTACGTCGCATTGATGGCTGCCCAAGTCGACGGCGGTTGCCGTCCGTCGGCCGATGGCCGATGATGCGTGTCATGGATTTGAAGGACCTCGATCTCAACCTGCTGGTGGTATTCAACCAGCTGCGTATCCAGGGCCGTGTGGCACGGGTCGCCGAGACGCTGAACGTGACCCAGCCTGCGGTCAGCAATTCGTTGGCCCGGCTCCGCACCGCACTGGGGGATGAGCTGTTCCTGCGCACACCGCGGGGCATGGAGCCGACGCCATTTGCCCAGCAATTGGCCGAGCCGGTGGCTGCAGCGCTGAGCATGCTGGATGGCGCGGTCAATCAGCGCAGTGCCTTTGACCCGCTGACCAGTCAGCGTACTTTCACCATCGCCATGACCGACATTGGTGAGATCTATTTCTTGCCCGTCTTGATGCAGGCGCTGTCGCCCTGTGCGCCCGGGGTGACCATCAGCACCGTGCGCAACTCGGTTGCCAGCCTGAAGGAGGACATGGAGCTTGGTAAGGTCGATCTGGCGGTGGGTCTGCTGCCGCAACTCAAGGCCGGGTTCTTCCAGCGGCGCCTGCTGAAGCAGCGGTACGTGTGCATGTTGCGGCGGGGGCACCGTCTGGCACGGCGGGCCGTGAGTCTCAAGGAGTTTGTGGCGGCCGAGCATGTGGTGGTGGCGTCGGCTGGTACCGGCCATGGCCGCATCGATGAACTGCTGGAGCGCGCCGGGGTGCAACGCCGGATTCGGCTGGAGGTGCCGCACTTTGTGGCGGTGGGCCACATCCTGCAAACCACCGACTTGCTGGCCACCGTTCCTGAGGCATTTGCCCAGCGTGTGGCGGAGCCGTTCGGTTTGACCTACTGCGCACACCCTGCGGCCTTGCCCGACATCGCCATCAACCTCTTTTGGCACGCCAAGAATCACAAGGACCCTGCCAACCAGTGGCTACGGGAACAGATGATGGCCTTGTTTACCGCCTGAAAACGACCTCATGCAAACTGTTCTTCACACCTACTTCCGCAGCTCCGCCGCCTACCGGGTGCGCATAGCGCTCAACCTTAAGGGCCTGCAGGCGCGGCATGAATTTGTGCACCTGAACCGCGATGGCGGCCAGCAGTTCAGTTCGGCGTTTCGAGCCAAAAACCCGCAGGCGCTGGTACCGGTTTTCAGCGATCAGGGCATGGACCTGGCGCAGTCGATCGCGATCATCGAGTACTTGGAGGAGCGTCACCCCCAACCACCGCTGTTGCCGAGTCCACCCGAGGTCCGGGCGCGGGTACGGCAGATCGCGCTGGGCATCGCGTGCGACATCCATCCCTTGAACAACCTGCGTGTGCTGAAGTACCTCGGCGCAACCTTGGGTGTGAATGAGGAACAGAAAAACGCCTGGGTCCGACACTGGATCACCCTGGGTTTGTCGGGCTTGGAGCAACAGTTGGCGGGTCATCCGTTGACCGGTACCTGTTGTGTGGGCGACCTACCGACCCTGGCCGATTGCTGTCTGGTGCCGCAATGGTTCAGTGCAGAACGTTTCGGGGTGGATGTGTCTGCCTTCCCGACGCTGGCGCGGATTGCTGCGCATTGCAACAGCCAGCCAGAATTTGCTGCTGCACACCCCGCAAGGCAGCCAGACGCTGAATGAAAAGCGGCGCCCTCCAGGCGCCGCAATCACACACTGCCACGGCGCTCCACAGCGCGCCGTGACGGAACTCAGGCCATCTTGCACCCGGTGCCAGGGTCTGCCAGCGCCTTGGCGGCCACGCCCAGCACCTTGTTTTCCTTGTCCTTCACCACCCGCAGGTAGATGTCTTGCACCGGGTTGTGCTGCGGGCTCATGGTCCATTTGCCGCGCGGGCTGTCGATGGTGGCGCCCTCCAACGCGGCG
>CAZANT010000251.1:0-3905 GCA_964486575.1 uncultured Burkholderiaceae bacterium
GGCGCCAACGAAAAAGCTGGTCCCGTAAGCCACGCTGTAGCCGACCAGGAAATACACCACGGTGGAGACCGAAAAGTCCGACAGAATCTTGACCAGCGCATTGACCTGGTTCTTTTTGCGGACCGTGCCCAGCTCCAAAAACGCAAATCCCGCGTGCATCGCCAGCACCATGATGCCGCCGAGCAGGATGAACAACGCGTCCGAGCCCTGTTTTAGTGCCTCCATAAACCCCTCTTCTGGATAATTGCCTGATATTGGTGCGGTTTTTGTGTCAAACCACGAAAAGCACCAAAAGCAAGCAATAAGTGCGCCAGAACCGTGCAGATTGGACTCAGAAGACGGCGTGCTCGCCACGTTCCGGTGCATCGGCACCGTTCAGCACCTGGGCATAGAAGTCGAACAGGGTGTCGCTCCCGGTCGAAGGGGTGGCGTTCGCGTTGTAGCGGCCGGTAGCTGGATCCAGAACCAGCATGGACTCGGTGGCGTAGTAGCGGCCAATGCGCGCCAGTTCGGCCTTGGCCGCCAGTGCAGGTACCACCTTGCCAGCCAGTCCCAGCACGCCAATCACCGCGTCCAGCACCCCCACCGGCACCCGCTTGAAGCGGGCGCGCTGGCCCAGCAGGGCAAACAGCCCCTCGCCCTGCGCGCGTGGGGTGACCGCGTCGCCCGGCCCGCCGATCGGCAGCACGCGGTTGTGGCGGGTGGCATCGTCCAGGCAAGCTGCCAGGTACTCGGCCAGGTCGCGGTCGCTGATGGGTTTGCAAGCCGTCAGCTGGCCGTCGCCAAACACCACAAACGGTTTGCCACGCCGCACCCGCTCGATCTGCCCCGACAGCGACTTGAAAAACGCTGTCGGCCGGACGATCGTGTAAGTCACCCCCGATGCCATGAGTTCGGCCTCAAACGCCAACTTGGCCTGCTGGAACGCCAACAGCGGTTTCTGCACACAGATCGCCGATAGCTGCACCCACTGCCGCACCCCAGCGGCACATGCGGCAGCCAGCACATTCCGGTGCGCTTGGTGGTCTACCGCCCAGGCGTCCTGCGGCGACCCGGTGCGTGAGGCCATGCACGACACCACCACATCGACAGGCGGGCTGGCAAAAGCAACCTGCGCCAGCGACGTCGGGTCCAGCACATCGGCCACCTGCCAGGTGACGCCTCGGGGTGACCCGGGCCACGCCACCGTCCCGGGCCGGATTACACACACCACTTCGTGCCCCCGATTCGCCAAAGCGCAGACCGTGGCACGGCCGATCGTTCCGGTCGACCCCAGCACCAAGACCCGCTTGGCGCGGCCTGGCTCAAGCGGTCTGTGTGGCAACAGGGGTCCAGTCATCGTGATGGTCAACGGGGTGCGCGTGTGATGGGAGGATACGCAAAGCCGCGCAGCGCGAAGACTACTTCAGAGTTTGTACTGCGTTGGGCAGTACGCGCGGGTGATGCCAGCGGGGCGCAGCGCCGCGTGTTTGGTGGCGCGACCCGTCACACGGGTGCGCCAGATGCGGAACGAACTGGGCTTGAGTTCGCGGCGCATCAACGCAATCACCGCGCCCTCATTCAGGCCGAACTGCAGCTCGATCGACTCGAACGGGGTGCGGTCTTCCCATGCCATTTCAATCACGCGGGAAACGTCTTCCACGCTGAGCGTGGCGGCGGGTTTGGCCATGGGCTTCACCAGTCCTGGCTGCCAGGTCCGCCCTTGAACGGGCCGGCGAGCTCGGGCGTGATCCAGCCGCCATAGAACCCGCCCGGCTGGGGCAACACCGCCATGCCGTCCACCGTGCATTCCAAGTTGGCGGGGTAGAGCGCCACGCACTCGGCCAGGGCTTCTGTGCCGGGGAAGGGCTCGGGGTAACTCCAGCCCACGTGTGGCAGACGGCGGGCGCCGTCCACCAGCGTCCAGTAGCGGGCCGGACCTTTCCACTCGCACAACGAACTGCCGGGCGCTGGTTCGAAGAAGGGGCGGGCAACGTCAGCCCAGGGCAGATAGAAGCTCGGTGGGTGGGCCGTTTCCAGCACACGAATGGCGCGGCGGGTGCGCGCGACTTCGACACCGCCCCAACGCACCACGACCTCGCGCCCGTCCGGTGCCAGCGTGGGCGGCCGTGGAAAATCCCAGACCGAAGTCTGGCCTGGGCCGGGCTGCGCAGCAAACGGCGGGCGGGACTGGCCGCGCCAGTGCCATTGAGCGCGGGCGGCAGCGGTGTGGTCGAATTCGGGAGTCATGGTGACCTTATACAGCCAGCGCCCGCTGAACGGGGCCTGAAGCACCATGCCCGGCCTGCGGGGTATGCTCAGTCTCCCTCAGCAGCCCCGGAACTCCATGGAAGCCTTTCTCGTATCAACCGGCATCGTCGCGCTCGCGGAGATGGGCGACAAGACGCAGTTGCTGGCGCTGGTGCTGGCACTGCGCTTTCGCCAGCCCTGGCCAATCGTCTGGGGCATTCTGGTCGCCACGCTGCTGAACCACGCACTGGCGGGCGCGGTGGGCGCCTGGGTCACCACCCTGCTCGGGCCGGACGTGCTGCGCTGGGTGCTGGGCATCTCTTTCCTCGCCATGGCCGCCTGGATGCTGGTGCCCGACAAGCTGGACGACGGCGAGACGGGCGCCACGCCCCGGTATGGCGTGTTTGGCACCACCCTGGTGGCGTTTTTTCTGGCCGAGATGGGCGACAAAACGCAGATTGCCACAGTGATGCTGGCGGCCCAGTACAACGCTTTTGTTGCGGTGGTGGCCGGCACCACCCTGGGCATGATGCTGGCCAACGCGCCGGTGGTCTGGCTGGGTGAACGCATGACGCGCAAGATCCCGATCAAGGCCATTCACATCGCCTCGGCAGCGGTGTTTGCGGTGCTGGGAGTGCTCGCACTGGTCTCTGGGTAGACCGGTATACTCACCACCGCGCCGATTTGCTTCCAGCTTGCGGGCGCTTTAGAAATGCAGCTAAAAACGGTAGCGCCATTGCAACCCGGCCCCGCTTTTAGCGATGCCGGGTTTTTTGTTTGCGCCATCGATATTTCGCCACTGAAACACAGCCACCGATGTTTGTCACGCCACAGTCCATGCATTTCGCCGACGCGCTGCCGCTGCAAAGTGGCAAGGCGATCCGCGGCTACGACCTGGCGTTTGAGACCTACGGCACACTCAATGCCGACCGCTCCAACGCGGTGCTGGTCTGCCACGCCCTGAACGCTTCACACCACGTGGCAGGAGAATACGAAGGCCAGCCCAAGTCCGAAGGCTGGTGGGACAACATGATTGGCCCCAGCAAACCGGTGGACACCAACCGCTTTTTTGTCATTGGCGTCAACAACCTCGGCTCCTGCTTTGGCTCCACCGGCCCGATGCACATCAACCCCGACACCGGCGAGGTGTATGGCGCCGACTTCCCGGTGGTCACAGTGGAGGACTGGGTCCATGCCCAAGCACGGCTGCTCGACCGCCTGGGGATTCGTACCCTGGCGGCGGTGCTGGGTGGCAGCCTCGGCGGCATGCAGGCACTCTCTTGGACATTGCAATACCCTGACCGGGTACGCCATGCGGTGGTGGTGGCCAGCGCGCCCAACCTGAATGCCGAGAACATCGCCTTCAACGAAGTCGCCCGCCGTGCCATCGTCACCGATCCCGACTTTCACGGCGGCCACTTCTACCGGCACGGTGTGGTGCCCAAACGGGGTCTGCGCATCGCGCGGATGATTGGCCACATCACTTACTTGAGCGACGACGTGATGAACGCGAAGTTCGGTCGCCAGCTCCGCGACGGCCTCGCGCTGAAGTATTCAACGCAAGACATCGAGTTTCAGATTGAAAGCTACCTGCGTTACCAGGGCGACAAGTTCAGCGACTACTTTGACGCCAACACCTACCTGCTGATCACCCGCGCGCTGGACTACTTCGACCC
>CAZANT010000252.1:0-3899 GCA_964486575.1 uncultured Burkholderiaceae bacterium
GACCCCGTCCAACGAGCCCGCGGTGGACGCGGTTTGGTGGCAGTTGCGAATGGAAGTCTGCCGAGTGATGGGGCAGGTCGAAGCCTTTGACCAGGTCGCGCTTGACTACTGCATCACCTACGAGGTTTCCCCGCCCTCGTGGGAGCCGGTGCGCTGCACCTACACCCCGGTGGACACGCAAGGATTCCCCACCATCGATTTCAGCGTCGTCAATAACCATGTGGTGGACACCGCACTGCTGGGGCCAAGCGCCTACCGGCAGTCCGAATGGCACACCGTTGGCATGGGGCTGCCTCCGCTTCCGGGGGGCGCTGTGGTGAATGCCACCCTCAGCGGCCAGTTGGCTGGCGCTGCCCCGCTGGCGCTGTCTCAGCTGGCCGCCCTCAGTGCCGACGCGGGCACTGTGCGCATCGCCTGCAACCACCTGATCCGGTTGGACTTTGACGCGGCGGGCGCCTTGCTCAACTGGGTGTCTGCCCAGCATGCCAACCAATGCCGCGTGGAGTTCAATGAAGTACACCGCCTGCTGGCGCCGTTTTTCGGTGTGATCGGCATTTCAAACTGCGCCAGCGTGGTGGTGCGCACCGACTGACGGGCGGGCTTGTGAATCCAGCCTGTGCCCTAAACTGCCCGGCATGGAACAATTTCACGGAACCACCATCGTCAGCGTGCGCCGCCAGACACCCACCGGTTGGCAGGTCGCCATCGGTGGCGACGGGCAGGTCACGCTGGGCAACATCGTTATCAAGGGCACGGCCCGCAAGGTGCGCAAGCTTTACCGAGACCAAGTGCTCGTGGGTTTTGCCGGCGCCACCGCCGATGCCTTCACCCTGTTTGAGCGCTTCGAGGCCAAGCTGGAAAAACACCAGGGGCATTTGACCCGCGCCGCGATCGAACTCACCAAAGACTGGCGCACCGACCGGGTGCTCCGCCGTCTGGAGGCCATGCTGGCCGTGGCCGACCGCGAGGCCTCGCTCATCATCACCGGCAACGGCGACGTGCTAGAGCCCGAACAGGGCATCGTGGCCATTGGGTCGGGCGGCGGTTTCGCTCAGTCGGCCGCCAAGGCCTTGCTCGAAAACACTGCGCTGTCGGCCTCCGACATTGTGAAGAAATCGCTGGAAATCGCCGGCGAACTCTGCATTTACACCAACATGAACCACACCATCGAGACGCTGGGATGAGCAGCGCCATGACCCCCCAGGAGATCGTCTCCGAACTGGACAAACACATCGTCGGCCAAGCCGATGCCAAACGCGCAGTGGCGATTGCCTTGCGCAACCGATGGCGCCGCCAGCAGGTGGATCCCAAGCTGCGGCCCGAGATCACGCCCAAAAACATCCTGATGATCGGCCCCACCGGTGTGGGCAAAACCGAGATTGCCCGTCGCCTCGCCAAGCTGGCTGATGCGCCCTTCATCAAGGTTGAAGCCACCAAGTTCACCGAGGTGGGCTACGTGGGCAAAGACGTGGATGCGATCATCCGTGACCTCGTCGAAGTGGCGGTGAAACAGACCCGTGAGCGGGCCATGCGCCGCATGCGGGTGCGTGCCGAAGACCTGGCTGAAGAGCGGGTTCTGGACGTGCTGATCCCGCCACCACGCCAGGCGGGTTTGTCTGATGCACTGGAGCTCACCCCCTCGCCCGAGAGCAACACCCGGCAGGCGTTTCGCAAGAAGTTGCGCGAGGGCGCGCTGGATGACAAAGACATCGAGATCGATCTGGCCGATACCAAGCCGCAACTGGAAGTCATGGGTCCGGCGGGCATGGAAGAAATGGGCGAGCAACTCCGTAGCCTCTTTACCCAGATGGGGCAGGGCAAACGCAAGACGCGCAAGCTCAAAATTGCCGAGGCCCTGCGTTTGCTGACCGACGAAGAAGCGGCCAAGCTGGTGAACGAGGAAGAAATTCGTGCGCAGGCCATCGAGAGCGCAGAGCAAAACGGCATCGTGTTCATCGACGAGATCGACAAGGTGGCCAGCCGGTCCGACACCGGAGGCGGCAGCGCCGACGTGTCGCGCCAAGGTGTGCAGCGGGACTTGCTGCCGCTGGTGGAGGGCACCAGCGTGTCGACCAAGTACGGCATCGTCAAAACCGACCACATGCTTTTCATCGCGTCCGGCGCCTTCCACCTCGCGCGGCCAAGCGACCTGATTCCCGAACTGCAGGGGCGCTTGCCGATCCGTGTGGAACTGCAGTCGTTGTCGGTGGGCGACTTTGAAGCCATCCTCACGCAAACCCACGCGTCCTTGGTCAAGCAGTACCAGGCGCTGCTGGCAACCGAGAATGTGGCGCTGGAATTCACCCCCGAAGGCGTGACCCGCCTCGCGCAGATTGCTTTTGAGGTCAACGAGCGCACGGAGAACATCGGCGCTCGGCGGTTGTCCACTGTCATGGAGCGTCTGCTGGACGAGGTGAGTTTTGGTGCCAGCCGCCTCGAGGGCCAGACCATCACCATCGACGCCCCCTATGTGGACGCCCGGTTGCAAGAACTCAGCCGCAACGAAGACTTGTCCCGCTACATCCTCTGAGTGAGTGCGGCTTGCGGTGTGATTTCACCCATCACATTGAATGGCGCTGCTAAGTGCTTATTTCTGAACGATTTTTGTCTTTGTAGAGTTCTCTAAAACGCGCCTAAGTTGTTGATTTCATTGCCAAAATAGTCAGTACCCTGCTTGCAAGCCCGGCTTTTCCTGCTACAGTGCAAAAAAGTGCAATTTAGTGGTGAAAAGTAGTTTCGCCGCGCCACTTGGGTCGTGCGAGGGCAAAAACGGTGTTTCAAGGTGCTTCGAGTCTGAGTCTGGACGCCAAGGGTCGGCTGTCGGTGCCAACCCGGCACCGCGACGTCCTGAGCGCGACCGCGGCCGGGCAGATCACCATCACCAAGCACCCCCACGGCTGCCTGATGCTGTTTCCACGCCCCGAGTGGGAGAAATTCCGCGAACGCATCGGCGAGTTACCGATGTCCGCGCAATGGTGGAAGCGCATCTTTCTGGGCAACGCGATGGACGTGGAGATGGATGGCACCGGCCGTGTGCTGGTGTCGCCCGAACTGCGGGCTGCCGCCAACATCGGCAAAGACACCATCTTGCTTGGCATGGGCAACCACTTTGAGCTGTGGGACAAGGTCACCTACGAGGCCCACGAGGCCGAGGCCATGAAGGGCGAGATGCCCAGCGTGTTCCAGGACTTTTCTTTCTGAAAGACGGCGGTGGCGACCTCATGGACACACACCACCGTCTTGTTGAACGAAGCAGTCGAGGCACTGTTCAGCAATGCGGAACCCCTGCCGGACGGTGCACCAGCTCTGCCGGAGTGCTACGTGGACGCAACGTTCGGGCGTGGCGGTCATGCGCGGCAGATTCTGGCCCGCTTGTCACCCGCTGGTCGCCTCGTGGCGTTCGACAAAGACCCGGACGCCTTGGCCGAGGCCGCGCAGATCCAGGACCCGCGTTTTTCCATCCGCCACCAGGGTTTCTGTCATCTGGGCGAGCTGCCGAAGGGCAGCGTCACTGGATTGCTGATGGACCTCGGTATCAGCTCGCCCCAGGTGGACAACCCGGCGCGGGGCTTTTCTTTCCGCAACGACGGTCCACTCGACATGCGCATGGATCCCACCCGGGGAGAAAGTGTGGCCGAGTGGCTGGCACATGCGGAAGTCGACCAGATTTCGGAGGTAATTCGTGACTATGGGGAAGAGCGGTTTGCTGGGCCGATTGCAAAGGCGATTGTGGCTCGCCGACAGGAACGGGGCGTGCCTGCCACCACCCTTGAACTGGCCCAGCTCGTGGCTGGTTCGGTCAAAACCCGCGAGTCGGGCCAGGACCCTGCAACGCGCACATTTCAGGCTTTTCGGATTTTCATCAACGCCGAGCTTGAAGAGCTCCGCCAGGCGCTAGA
>CAZANT010000253.1:0-3892 GCA_964486575.1 uncultured Burkholderiaceae bacterium
TACATCACGCCCGTCAGACCCGATCCAATTTGCGAGGCCAGCCGGATGCGTTGTGACTCGCCTCCGCTCAGCGTTTCGGCACTGCGGTCCAGGCTCAGGTAGTTGAGCCCCACGTCGTTCAGGAATTTCAAACGCAGGCCGATTTCACGCACCACCTTGTCGGCAATTTCGGCGCGCGCGCCGTGCAGTTTGAGCTGGCTGAAATAGCCGAAACTTTCGCGCAGCGTGATGCGGCTGATCTCAAAAATCGCCCGGGCCTGATCGCCCTCGCCCAGCTTCACATGCCGCGCCTCGCGGCGCAGCCGCGTACCAGCGCAGTCCGGGCAGGGCTGTACACCGCGGTAGCGGGCCAGCTCTTCGCGCACGGCGGGCGAGTCGGTCTCGCGGAAGCGCCGCGCCATGTTGGGAATGATGCCTTCGAACGGGTGCTTTTTGCTCACCTTGCGCGGGCTTCCCCCAGCCGAGTCCACCACGTAGCTGAACTTGACTTCTTCTTCCCCGGATCCGAAAAGGATGGCCTGCTGCACCGGTGCAGGCAGGGTTTCGAACGGCGTGTCCACGTCGAAGTGGTAGTGCCTGGCCAGGCTTTCCACCAAATTGAAGTAGTGGGCGTTGCGCCGGTCCCAGCCCTTGATGGCCCCGCTGGCCAGGCTGAGCGAGGGGAAAGCCACCACCCGGGCCGGGTCAAAGTGCTCGCGGTGGCCCAGGCCATCGCAGGCCGGGCAAGCCCCCACCGGCGAGTTGAAAGAAAACAAGCGCGGCTCCAGCTCCGAGATCGAGTAGCTGCACACCGGGCAGGAGAACTTGGCGTTGAAGGCATGCTCGGCCCCGGTGTCCGTTTCCAAGGCAATGGCCCGGCCTTCGGCCAGGCGCAGTGCGGCCTCAAAGCTTTCGGCCAGGCGCTGCTTCATATCGTCGCGCACCTTGAGCCGGTCGATCACCACGTCGATGCTGTGCTTCTCCGTCTTCTTCAGCTTGGGCAGCGCATCGAACTCATAGGCTTGCCCATTGACACGAAAGCGCACATAACCGCGCGCCTGCATATCGGCAAACACGTCCAGGAATTCGCCCTTCTTCTCGCGCGCCACCGGCGCCAGAATCATCAGCTTGGTGTCTTCTGGCAAGGCCAGAACCGCATCGACCATCTGGCTCACGGTTTGCGCCTGCAGCGGCAGGTCGTGGTCGGGGCAGTACGGCGTGCCGGCGCGGGCAAACAGCAGGCGCAGGTAGTCGTGGATCTCGGTCACCGTGCCGACTGTGGAGCGCGGGTTGTGCGACGTGGCCTTTTGCTCGATGGAGATCGCCGGGCTCAGGCCTTCGATCAAATCCACGTCGGGCTTGTCCATCAGCTGCAGGAACTGCCGGGCGTAGGTGCTCAGGCTCTCCACGTACCGGCGCTGGCCTTCGGCGTACAGCGTGTCAAACGCCAGACTGGACTTGCCCGAGCCGCTCAGGCCGGTGATGACCACCAGCTGGTTACGCGGGATGTCGAGGTCGATGTTCTTCAGGTTGTGCGTGCGGGCACCCCGGATGCTGATGCGCTGGCTGCCCATCACCTGCCCGAGGTAACGTCCGGCTTCACTCTGGGCAATGTAGGCGTTGTCGGTCGGGGAGTTCACAGTGGGCAATCGGAGGTCAACCGGCCATGATAATTAAAGATCGCCGCATTCGCACGGCCGCTGGCCACATCGGGGACAATAATTGCACTTTGTCCGGGCCACCCCGCCCCCAACGGCGCCATGTCTACCGTGTCCACACCCACCTCCGCCCTGCCCGCTCCCGACCGCATGACGCCGCTGGAGCGCCGTTCCAGCCTGTCGTTGGCGCTGATTTATGCATTGCGGATGTTGGGGCTGTTCCTGGTGTTGCCGGTGTTTGCGCTGGAAGCCACCCGTTACCCTGGCGGGGACGATCCCGCGCTGGTGGGTCTGGCCATGGGCATTTACGGCCTCACTCAGGGCCTCCTGCAAATTCCTTTCGGAATGGCATCGGACCGGCTGGGGCGCAAAAAAGTGATTGTTTTCGGCCTGCTGTTGTTTGCGGCGGGCAGCTTGTTGGCGGCTTTGGCCACCAGCCTGACCTGGGTCATCGTTGGCCGCTCGCTGCAAGGCGCGGGGGCGGTCTCGGCCGCCGTAACCGCGCTGCTGGCCGACCAGACCCGCGATGAAGTGCGCACCAAAGCCATGGCGCTGGTGGGTATGAGCATTGGGCTGATGTTCGCGCTCTCGCTCATCGTCGCGCCGATTCTGGCGGCCTACATTCACCTGAGTGGACTGTTCGCCGTGACCGGCGTGTTGGCCCTCGGTGGGGTGGCTGTGATTGTCTGGTTGGTACCGGCCGAACCCACCGAGCAGCGCAACCAACCCACCGGTGTTGTGTCGGGGAAGCTGACCGAGGTGCTGACGCATGTGGAGTTGCTGCGCATCAACGTGGGCGTGTTTGTGCTGCACGCGGTGCAACTGGCCATGTGGGTGGCGGTGCCCGCGCTGCTGGTCAGTGCTGGCCTGAGCAAAGAGCACCACTGGTGGGTGTACTTGCCGGCCATCCTGGCGTCGTTTGTGGTCATGGCTTTCACCCTGTTCCCGCTGGAAAAGCGGGGCTACCTGCGCGCGGTGTTCCTCGCTGGCATTGCGGTTGTCACCGCGGTGCAGGTGGGTTTGCTCGTGGTGTCGTCGGCCCCCACCATTGGCTGGTTGGCCACACTGCTGTTCGTGTTCTTCTGCGCCCTGAACGTGCTGGAGGCCAGCCAGCCCAGCATGGCGTCACGCACGGCCCCGGCGCATGCCCGCGGCGCGGCCCTGGGCTTTTACAACACGTTGCAGTCCCTCGGCTTTTTTGCCGGTGGCGCGGCAGGCGGTGTGCTGCTGAAAAACTACGGGCTGGAGGGCTTGTTCATGACCTGCACCGGTGCCATGCTGCTGTGGCTGGTGGTAGCCTGGCCCATGAAAGCCACCCCCGCCAAAACCCGGCCTGCACCCCAGTCGCAAGCCGCATAATCAAGATCTACGTGGAGAGAAGTCATGGCATCCGTCAACAAAGTCATCCTGGTCGGCAACTGCGGCCGCGACCCTGAAATCCGTTACCTTCCGTCGGGCCAGGCGGTGGCCAACGTGAGCGTGGCCACCTCCAGCCGCCGCAAAGACAAGAACAGCGGCGAAACCATCGAAGACACCCAGTGGCACCGCGTCACTTTCTATGACCGACTGGCCGAGATCGCCGGTGAGTACGTCAAGAAAGGCCGCCCGATCTACGTCGAGGGCCGCCTGAAGTACGGCACCTACACCGACAAAGCCACGGGCGTGGAGAAGAACACCGTGGACATCATTGCCACCGAACTGCAGCTGCTCGGTGGCCGCGAAAGTTTGGCTGGCTCTGGCGGTGACGAAGGCGGCGCTGGCTACAGCCGCCCACCGGCGCCCGCACCACGCACAGCCGCGCCCGCGCCGCGCCAGCAAGCGCCCGCCAAGTCGTCAGGCTTTGACGACATGGACGACGACATTCCGTTCTGAGTTGTATCTGGCAGGCCCACTGGGCCACCTGCAGCGCTACGAATTAGGTAGCGCCTTTGCAAGGTTTCACATGGACTTGCTGCCGATTTGACTTGAAACTCAACCCGACTGATTGATCACACCGCCCCCCAGGCACACCTCGCCCTGGTAGAGCACCGCCGACTGGCCCGGCGTCACCGCCCACTGGGCCGCATCAAAACGCAACGCGAACGCGCCATTGGCCCCCGGGGCCAATGCACATGGCGCGTCGGCCTGCCGGTAGCGGGTTTTGGCGGCGATGTTGCCAGCAGCGGGGGGGACGCCGGCAATCCAGCTGGCGTCGTCGGCGCTGAGTGTGTGCGAGAGCAACCACGGGTGGTCGTGCCCCTGCACCACCCACAGCG
>CAZANT010000254.1:0-3888 GCA_964486575.1 uncultured Burkholderiaceae bacterium
GGTCACAGTGTTCATGCTCATCCGTGCCCAGCCTCAGGCGACAGCATCCAGGCCAGCAGTCCAAGCAGGGCCAGCGCTTTGTCGTAACGCTGGGCAACGGGGGTGTCGAAAATGACGGCCGCATCGGCGCCCACCGTGAGCCAGCTGTTGTCGGCCAGTTCGGATTCAAGCTGGCCCTCACCCCAGGCTGAGTAGCCGAGCGAGATCAGCACCCGGCGCGGGCCTGCCCCGGTGGACAGCGCTTCCAACACGTCTTTGGAGGTGGTCATGCCCAAGCCGCCGGGGATCACCATGGTGGAGGCGTAGGCCGACTCGCGGGGGGTTAGATCACCCGCCTCGCCCGACAGCATCTGGTCATGTAGCACGAAGCCACGTTCGGTTTGCACTGGACCACCCTGGTAGACCGGGGTTTCGACCAAATCGACGCGGCGCAGGGGGAGTTCAACCTGGTCAAACAGGCGTTTGAGGCTCAGTTCGCTGGGTTTGTTGATGACGATGCCAAGTGCGCCGCGTTCGGTGTGCTCGCACACGTACACCACGCTTTTGGCAAATGCCTCGTCTTCCAGCCCCGGCATGGCAATCAGGAAGTGGTGCGTCAGGTTGATCGGCGCAGAATCGGGCATCGCTGAATTTTAATGGGGAACATGGAAAAATCATTTGCCAGCGGCTTGGTCTGGTTTCGCCGCGATTTGCGCACCGAGGACAACGCCGCGCTCTACCACGCACTGAAGGCCTGCCGCCAGGTGCACTGCGTCTTCGTATTTGACCGTGAGATCCTGGACCCGTTGCTGGCCCAGGGCCGCCAGGCCGATCGCCGCGTTGAGTTCATCCGCGAGGCGCTCGTGGAACTGGACGCGTCACTGCGCGCACTGTCAGGCGACCCAGATGGCGGTCTCATCGTGCGCCATGCCTGGGCCGCGGACGAGGTGCCCGCGCTCGCCCGGCGCCTGGGCGTGCAGGGCGTGTTTGCCAATCACGATTACGAGCCGCAGGCGATCGCCCGTGATGCCAAGGTGCGTGGGGCGCTGGCCGACGCAGGCATTGCCTTTCACACCAGCAAAGACCACGTGATCTTCGAGCGTGACGAGGTGCTGACGCTGGCCGGTCGCCCTTACGGCGTTTTCACGCCCTACAAGAACGCTTGGCTGAAGAAGCTCAATGCGTTCTACCTTAAGCCCTACCCCGTATGGCGCCATGCAGCGTCTCTGGTGTCCCGCCCCGAAAGCCTGCGTGACAGCGTACCCGCGCTGTCGGACTTGGGTTTTGAGCCGACCAACCTGCAGACGCTGAAAATCCCAACCGGTGCAAGCGGTGGGCAGGCTCTGTTCCAGGAGTTTGTGGAACGCATGGACCGCTATGGCGACACCCGCGACTTTCCGGCAGTGAAAGGTCCGAGCTACCTGAGCGTGCACCTGCGCTTCGGCACCGTCTCGATTCGCCAACTGGCCGCTACCGCCTGGGCACGCCAGCAGGCGGGCAGCCACGGCGCAGCTGTGTGGCTGAGCGAACTGGTGTGGCGTGATTTTTACGTGCAGATTTTGTTTAACTTCCCGCAGGTGGCGACGGGCGCGTTCAAGCCCGAATACGATGCCATTCATTGGGAGCGGGGCCCCGAGGCGCAGGCGCTGTTCGCTGCCTGGTGCGAAGGCCGCACCGGTTACCCGCTGGTGGACGCGGCCATGGCGCAGCTCAACCAGACTGGCTACATGCACAACCGCCTGCGCATGGTCGTGGCGAGCTTTCTGGTGAAGGACCTGGGCATCGACTGGCGTTGGGGCGAGGCTTACTTTGCCACCCACCTGAATGACTTCGATTTGTCGGCCAACAACGGTGGCTGGCAATGGGCGAGTTCCAGCGGCTGCGATGCCCAGCCCTATTTCCGTATCTTCAACCCCACCAGCCAGAGCGAAAAGTTCGACGCGGAAGGCAAGTTCATCCGCCGCTACCTGCCGCAGCTGGCGGGTCTGCCGAACGCGGCGTTGCACGAACCCTGGAACGCCAAGCCAATGGACCTGTTGGCGGCCGGTGTCACGCTTGGCACCACTTACCCTCGGCCGGTGGTGGACCACGCCGAGGCTCGTGCGCGCACTTTGGCGCGCTATGCGGTGGTGAAGAAAGCAGCGGGCTGAAGCAGCCTGGGGTAATCCGCCTCAGGCCGGCGTTTCACTCAGGCTGTAGCGCCGCACCAGGTCCAGCAGCTCCTCGTCAACATACGGTTTGCCGAGGTAATGGTCCACGCCCAGTTCGCGGGCATGTTCCCGGTGTTTTTCAGCGATGCGCGAGGTGATCATCACCACTGGCAGGTCGGCCAGCGCCGCGTCTGCGCGGATGTTGCGCACCAGGTCAAAACCATCCATTCGCGGCATTTCAATGTCCGTCAACACCACCGCTGGGCGTTCTTCCTGCAGGCGTTCGAGCGCCTGCAGGCCATCGGCCGCCAGGGCCACGCGGTAGCCCTCGCGCAGCAGCAGGCGCTGGGTAACCCGGCGCACGGTAATGGAATCGTCTACTACCAGCACCAGGGGCGCGAGGGGGGGCGCCAATCGCTGAGCCTCGGCGCCGTCGGGGGCGTTGTGCAATTGGTCTTGCATCGCCTGCCGTGCCGATGCACCATAGACCGCGGCCAGCGCCACCGGGTTGTAGATCAGCGCGACCGCGCCCGAGGCCAGCAGCGTGATGCCCGACAGGCCAGGCAGCCGCGAGAGCTGGGCGCCGAGGTTTTTGACCACCACTTCCTGGTTGCCCAGCACCTCGTTCACATGCAGGGCGACGCGTTGGCCCGCACTGCGGAACAGCACCACTGGGATGTTTTTGGCCGCCGCATCGCCCGCCGACAGGCTGGCAGGCCCGCCCGTGTGGGCCCCTTGCAGCAGCGCACCCGCCCAAAAGAAGGGCACCGCTTCACCGCCGAAGTCCACCTCGCCACGGGCATAGGCCTCGGCCAGTTCGCTGGCAGAGGTCCGGCGCACCAGTTCCACCACGCTCGCGGGCACGCCCACGGTGAGCGTGCCGATGCGCAGCATCACCACCTGGGTGACGGCGGTGGTCAGTGGCAGCACCAGTTGGAAGGTGGTGCTGCGGCCCGGCTGGTGGCGTGTTTCGATGCGGCCACCCAGCGCAACCACTTCACTGCGGACCACGTCCATGCCAATGCCGCGCCCTGCCAGTTCGGTGACAACGCTGGCGGTGGAAAAGCCGGGCAGGAAAATCAGGTTGGCCAGGGTGGCGTCGTCCTGCCAGGTGCCCACCTCGATCAAGCCCAGGGCTTCGGCGCGCTGGCGGATGGCGTTCAGGTTGAGGCCGGCGCCGTCGTCTTCAAACTCGACCGACACGTCGTTGCCCTCCTGCCGCAGGCGAACGGTGATGACGCCAGAGTCGGGCTTGCCGGCACGCAGCCGGTCTTCTGGCGTCTCGATGCCGTGCACCACACCGTTGCGCAGCAGGTGCTCGAAGGCGGGTGTCATGCGGTCAAGTACCGCCCGGTCCATCTCGATCCGGCCCCCTTCAATGTCCAGTCGCACCTGCTTGCCGGTCTCCTTGGAGGCCTGGCGTACCACGCGGTACAGGCGTTCGGAGATGCCTTCGAACTCCAGCATGCGGGTGCGCAGCAGGTCGCGCTGCAGTTCACGGGTCTGGCGTGCCTGGGCGGTCAGGTCGTCTTCGGTGACCTGTACCGTGCGCTGTAGGTTGCGCTGTACGGTGGCCACGTCGTTGACGGACTCAGCCATCATGCGGGTGAGCTCCTGTACCCGGGTAAAGCGGTCGAATTCCAGAGGGTCGAAGTTCTGCTGGGCCTCCTTGGCCTGTGCCAGCCGCGACTGCATCTGACTTTCGGCCTGCACTTCTACATCGCGGAGTTGTTCGCGCAAGCGGTCGAGGTTGCCGGTG
>CAZANT010000255.1:0-3887 GCA_964486575.1 uncultured Burkholderiaceae bacterium
CTTGAACTCGCGTTCCAGCCGGGTGGAACATTCCTTCACCCGCAGGTCATAGAACTCGATCCGTTCGCGCTGCGCCCGCTGCTGGCCGTGCCAGTCGGCGGTTTCGTATCGGTGCTTAGCGCGGGCCGACTCGGTGCGGAACAACCGGTAGTGGCGGTTAAAGCCGTCGATCATCGCCTTGGCGATGTCATAGGCGATGGTGGAGTCGAGCCTCTGGGGGAACATGCCAGCGTCCGCGGCTCAACCGCCACGGCCCTGAGACACACCAGCAATCGCAGCGCGGTAGGCAACCTCGAGGCTCTGGTTGCCATCCACCGTCATCTTCAGGTCCTGGATCAGGCCATCGTTCAGGCCGTACACCCAGCCGTGCAAGGTGACAGACTGGCCACGGGCCCAAGCATCTTGGAGCACCGTGGTCTGTGCCACATTCACCACCTGCTCAATCGCGTTGAGCTCAACCAGCGCGTCGCCTTTGCGCTCTCCTTCCAGGCCGTCCAACAGCGCGCGGTGCCGGTCGCGAACGTCCTGGATGTGGCGGATCCAGTTGTCGGCCAAACCAACCCTTACGCCATTGAGCGCTGCCAGCACCCCGCCGCAACCGTAGTGGCCCACGACCATCAGGTGCTCGATCTTGAGCATGTCTACCGCGTACTGCACCGTCGACAGGCAGTTCAGGTCGGTTGGCACGACCACGTTGGCCACGTTGCGGTGCACAAACACCTCGCCCGGCTCAAGGCCCGTGATTTGGTTGGCCGGGACCCGGCTGTCGGAACAACCAATCCACATGTACTTGGGTTTTTGTTGGGCTTTCAGGCTGGTGAAAAAGCCGGGCCGTTCGCGCTCCATTTGGGCTGCCCAGGCGCGGTTGTGGGCAAAAAGATCTTGAAGATTGGATGACATGGTGCTTATTGTCGCGAATCTGGTGGAGCGGGTGTCGTCAGCAGGTCTCAGCAAACAACTCTCTGCCGATCAGCATGCGGCGGATCTCGCTGGTTCCCGCGCCGATTTCGTAGAGCTTGGCATCGCGCCACAGCCGGCCCAGCGGGTACTCGTTGATGTAACCATTGCCGCCGAAAATCTGGATGCCATTGCCCGCCATTTTGGTGGCCTCTTCCGCGCACCACAAAATGACCGACGCGCAGTCTTTGCGCACCTGGCGCACGTGCTCGGCACCCAGGGCGTCGAGGTTCTTCCCGATGGTGTAGCAAAATGCGCGACCGGCCTGCAACACGGTGTACATGTCGGCCACCTTGCCCTGAATCAGCTGGAACTCGCCAATGCTCTGTCCGAACTGCTTGCGGTCGTGGATGTAGGGCACAACGTTGTCCATCACCGCCTGCATGATGCCGATGGGCCCTGCCGCCAGCACAGCGCGTTCGTAGTCCAGTCCACTCATCAGCACCTTGGCACCGCCGTTCAGGCCGCCCAGGATGTTGGCCGCCGGCACTTCCACGTTGTTGAACACCATCTCGCCGGTGTGGCTGCCGCGCATGCCCAGCTTGTCCAGCTTTTGCGCGGTGGAAAACCCTTTCATGCCTTTTTCGACGATGAAAGCGGTCACACCGCGTGCGCCCAGTTCGGGTTCGGTCTTGGCGTAGACCACCATGGTGTCGGCGTCTGGGCCGTTGGTGATCCACATTTTGCTGCCGTTAAGCAGGTAGTAGCCGCCCTTATCTTCCGCTTTCAGCTTCATGCCGATGACGTCGGAACCCGCGCCCGGCTCGCTCATGGCGAGCGCGCCCACGTGCTCGCCCGACACAAGCTTGGGCAGGTATCTGGTGCGCTGGGCATCGGTGCCGTTGCGCTTAATCTGGTTGACGCACAGGTTGCTGTGGGCGCCGTAGCTCAGACCCACCGAGGCCGAGGCGCGAGAAATTTCTTCCATCGCGATCATGTGCGCGAGGTAGCCCATGTTGGCACCGCCGTACTCTTCGCTCACCGTGATGCCCAGCACGCCCAAAGCGCCCATCTTGGGCCACAAGTCCATGGGGAACTGGTCGTTGCGGTCAATGTCGGCCGCACGGGGAGCAATTTCGGCCTGGGCGAAGTCGCGCACCGCGTCGCGCAGCGCGTCGATGTCTTCTCCAAGTTGGAAGTTGAGTCCGGGCAAATTGGTCATTGGAACGTCTTCTGAATGGGGTGGTCTGGGTGGTGTTCAGTAGGTTTTCGGCACAGGCATCAACGTCTGCTGCATGACGGCACAGAGCGTTTCCTTACCGTCGGTCGCGATGTGCACCACATCGGCGGTGGTGACAATGATGCGCTTGCCACCGCGCACGACGCGCCCGCGGCCAATAATTTCGCCGCTCTGGAAGGCCGCAAGGAAATTGATCTTGAATTCCACTGTGGTGACTTCCATGCCTTCGGGTGCCACCGTCAGGCCAGCGTAGCCACCCACAATGTCTGCCAGCGCGGCCATGGCGCCGCCGTGGAAGCCGCCCTGCTGTTGCGTCACCTTGTCGGAATACGCCAGCGCCGTGTCGCATTCGCCCGGCGCTACGCGCAACAGTCGCGCGCCGAGGTGCTGCATCATTCCTTGGCGAAGGAAGCTGGATTCAATGCGCTGGTGCAGCGCGGTGGTATCGGACATGGCGGGTGGTGAACTGACGTAAAGAACGACACCGAGTCTAATTGACGTTTACGTAAACGTCAATTTCCGCCCCACCCTACTTGACTGTGGCAGTGGGTTTGGCTTTCTCCAAGCGGGCCAGTAAGGTGCGGGCCTCTTTCTCGTGCGCCTTCACCTCGTCCAGGTTGGCTTGGAGGTCCTTCATCTGCGCTTCCAGTTCCTTGCGGTGGCCAGCCAGCACGGTGAGGAATTTTTTCAGCTGCCCGCCGGTGTCGCGCGGGCTGTCGTACATGTCCAGAATGTCTTTGGCTTCGGCCAGGCTCAAGCCCAGCCGCTTGGCCCGCAGCGTCAGCTTGAGCCGGGTGCGGTCGCGTGCCGAGTAGATGCGGTTGCGACCACTCGCCCCCTCGCGCTCGGGCTGCAGCAGCCCCATGTCTTCGTAGAAGCGGATCGCGCGGGTGGTGAGGTCAAACTCGCGGGCAAGGTCGCTGATGGTGTAGGTGGTGGCCATGGTTTGGTGGGATGCATACGGACGCGACAGCACTCAGCGCAGGCGGTCCATACAATGTTCGGATTACATATGACGTTTACGTAAACGTCAAGACCAAGGCTTGAATGAATTCCTTTGAACACGAGCTCCACTACCCGCACGGCGACATCCTGCCTGCCTTGGGCACCACACTGCCGGTGGCCGCGGGCGTGAAGTGGGTGCGCATGGGCTTGCCGTTCGCGCTGGACCACATCAACCTCTGGCTATTGCGTGATGAGATTGACGGGCGCCACGGCTGGAGCGTGGTCGACTGCTGCATCACCCGGGACGAAACCAAGGCCCAGTGGGAACAGATTTTCGCCAACGAACTCGAAGACTTGCCCGTCCTGCGGGTGATCGTCACCCACATGCATCCCGACCATGTGGGCCTGGCGCACTGGCTGTGCGCCCGCTGGAACGCCCCACTGTGGATGAGCGCCACCGACTACAACGCCGCGCGCCTGGGCTCCATCACCACCACCGGTTTTGGCGGCGACATGGCGGCACGTTTCTTTGCCTCGCACGGCCTGCTGGACGAGGCGTCACTGGCGGTGATCCGCGGCCGCACCGGTTATTACCCCAACATGGTTCCCGCCATGCCCGAGAGCTATGTGCGGATGATGGACGGCGACACACTCCGCGTTGGTGGCCGCGACTGGCGCTGCATCAGCGGCTATGGGCACGCGCCAGAACACATCTCTCTGTACTGCGATGAACTCCGGGTGCTGATCGGGGGCGACATGATGCTGCCGCGCATTTCCACCAACGTGAGCACCTACGACATTGAGC
>CAZANT010000256.1:0-3864 GCA_964486575.1 uncultured Burkholderiaceae bacterium
ACCCCGCTTTACCTGCGCCGCTAAACCAGGTGCTTCCCCTGAAAGTCATGTCATGCACACGCTCCACCTTGCCAGCACACCGTTCCGCAGCCTGATGACTTGGCTGTCGGGTCCAGCGGCCCCGGCAGCCATGCCGGCAGCTTTTAACGCCCTGCCCGCCGCACCCACGCGCGTGGCAGAACGGCGTGTCCGGCCTTTGCGGGTGCTGCGCGTGCTGGACGGCCCGCAGGAACGGTCGGCGGCGGGTCGCATGGTGATTTCTGGCCGATTTGCCGACGTTTGCGCCGAATTGGACCGGCTGGCCGCCAACGCACGGCACTGATGCACCGGCCGCGGGCCGGCCCGTGTGGCGAGGGTTGTCCGGGAGTGCGGGCACAATCGGCGGATGAACATTGTCATCCTCGACGACTACCAAGACGCGGTGCGCAAGCTTGGCTGCGCCAGCAAACTGGACGAGTTTCCCGCCAAGGTCTACACCAACACCGTCAAGGGCATCGGTCAGCTGTCGGTCCGGCTGAAGGACGCCGACGTGATTGTGCTGATCCGCGAACGTACCCACATCAACCGGCAACTGGTCGACAAACTCCCGCGTTTGAAGCTCATCGCGCAGACCGGGCGTATTGGTAACCACATTGATTTGGCTGCCTGCACCGAACGTGGCATCGCGGTCTCTGAAGGAACAGGCTCGCCGGTGGCCCCCGCCGAATTGACGTGGGCGCTGATCATGGCCGCCATGCGCCGTCTGCCGCAGTACATCGGCAACCTCAAGCACGGCGCCTGGCAACAGTCGGGACTGAAAGCCGCGTCCATGCCTGTCAATTTCGGCCTGGGCTCGGTGCTCAAAGGCAAGACCCTGGGCATCTGGGGCTACGGGAAAATTGGCCAGATCGTGGCAGGCTATGCCCGCGCATTTGGCATGCAGGTGCAGATCTGGGGCAGCGAAGCATCCCGTACCAAAGCCGTGGCCGACGGCTTTGAAGCGGTTGGCAGCAAGGCGGCGCTGTTCAGCACCTCCGATGTGCTGACGCTGCACCTGCGGCTGGTCGAAGAAACCGCTGCCGTGGTGAAACTCGAAGACCTGTCTCTAATGAAGCCGCAGGCCTTACTCGTCAACACCTCGCGCGCCGAACTGATTGACGGCGATGCCCTGCTGACCGCACTGAACCGAGGCCGACCCGGCCTCGCCGCCATCGACGTTTTCGAGAGCGAACCCATTCTTCAAGGCCATGCGCTGTTGCGGCTGGAGAACTGCATCTGCACACCCCACATCGGCTACGTGGAGCAGGAGAACTACGAGATGTACTTTGCCGCGGCGTTTGACAATGTGGTGAACTTCATCAAGGGCACGCCCACCAACATCGTCAACCCCGGCGCACTCAAAGTCCGACGCTGATCAGCACCGCAGGTCACACTGCGATTCAGAAGGTCGGCGGCGCGGCGTCTTCCGCCAGTCGTTCCTTGGCCACGGCATACAGCAGCAGCAAATCGCGGCAGGCTTCCAGATCAAAGTTTTCAGCCGGTGCGTCCGGCCGCTTGAAGATCAGGTCCTCGATGAGCGGAAGCACCGCAGGCCGCGGCCAGGCCACCACAATGCGCGACAGCACTTCAGGGCAGGCCAACAGGCCCAAGCTCTGCTGACGGTAGTCGTCGAACTCCGGCACATGGGCCTGAAAGGTCTGGTTGAAGTCATCGCGAAGCGACTGGTAATCCTGACGCCGGTTTAGCCCATGGTAGAGCCGCAGCAAGTCCAGGTAGGCCATGGGGCTGGCGTCGACCATGTCGGCTCCGCCCTTGGCTTGGCGGATGTAGCTGCGCAGCACGGTGATGGCCTGGTCGTGCTGGCCCAGTGAAACAAAGAAATCCGCCTGCTGCTGGATGTCCAGCAACTCCTCGGCTTTCACGCCCCGAGGGGACGACGACAGGCTATCTCCAAAATCGGTGGGCGGGAAAGGAGTTTGGCCGCTTTCGGCAGACGCAGTGGACGCATCTGGCGCCGGAAACAGCGAGGCCATCATGTCCAAATCAATGCCGTTCCCGGTCGCGGTCGTTTCCTTGGCGGTATTTGCTGCTGGCAAGTAACTGGCGGGGGCCGAGGGTTCCGGATCGGTCTGCGTTGGCGCCCACAGAGACGCTACCTCGTTGCGGGCGCGGTGCCACCGCCATGCCAAGAGCGCGACCAGCAACAACACCAGCCCGGCAAGGCCGTACACCAAGACGTTGGCGTACCGCTCGCCTTGGGCCTGGGCCAACTCCGCCCTGAGGCTACCCACCGTACGGTCGCTCTCGGCCTTGGCCGCGCGCAGGGTACGCAATTCGGTTTCCAGCGCGGTGATTTTTTCAAGCCCACCCAACGCGGCGTTGGTGTCGAGGTTGAGTACTCGCCAGAGCGCCGCGGCGGCAGCGCGCTCGGCTTCGGCTCCGGCAGGCCGGCCATTCAATTCCAGGGAGAGTTTGAGCGCTGGACTGCGTTCGATCGCAAAGTCGGCCGGCGATAACTTCAGTCGGTCACCGGTCTTGGCCGCCGGCGAGGCCTTACCACCTGTCCGGCCTGCGGATGGGCCGGTCACGCCCCGCTGTACTCCGCTGGCGGCTGTGGCCTTGCCCGATCTGGCACCCCGTTGGTCACCCTTGGCGGACAGGTTGGGCGCACTGCGCAAACTCCGAAGGTTGGTGGGCTCGTCGCCCAACACACGCGGTGCCGGGCTTTGGGCGAAAGGACCACTCGCCAGAGCGGGCAGCGCCACTTCCTCACCGACATCGGCCAGCAACACGTAGCGGCGAGACACCCGCTGCACACAACCGGCAGACACCTCGACAGTGACCACGGGTTCGTCCACCGGCTTGCTGCTTCGCAGTCGAATCAGGCCTTCTTTTTTGCCGATGGCTTCAAATTGCGCTGTCACCAGCGCAGGGGCCACAGGGCTGTCGGCATAGAGCACGTCGGCCCGAAGGCACAGGTCGTCTGCGCCGTCCGTGGCAACCGGCAGGCTGATATTCAGCGGGCGCCCAATCAGCGGCACCGTTGTGGTCGCGCCCAAAGACAGCGCCGCACTGTTCAGTGCGACACCGAGCAAACCCACTCCCACCAGCGTTTGTGTCAGCGTCACTACACCCCCTTGTGGTTTGATTTTGGCACAGCGCAGTGGCCAGACCGGTGCGACATAATCCGACCATGAAATCTGCATTCTCTAACGTGGGCGTGGTGGGTACCGGCGCCATGGGGCGCGGCATTGCGCAGATGGCGGCACAAGGCGGCTGTCACGTGAAGCTCTTCGACAGCCAACCAGGCGCAGCCGCTAACGCCGTGACGGCGATTGGCGAGCAGTGGGACAAATTGGCCGCCAAAGGCCGAATTCCGACAACCGAAGCGACCAAACTCAAGCAGCGTCTGACGGTGGTGGATGCGCTGCAAGCCATGGCCGAATGCGACCTGGTTGTTGAGGCCGTGGTGGAGCAACTGTCGGTGAAACAGGCGTTGTTCACGCAGTTAGAGGCCGTGGTGACGGAGGCCGCCGTGCTCGCCACCAACACGTCCTCGCTGTCGGTCACGGCCATCGCCGCGGCGCTGAAACACCCCGAGCGTTTTGCAGGTCTGCACTATTTCAACCCAGTGCCACTGATGCGGGTGGTGGAAGTGATTGCCGGCCTGCGCACCGACCCGAAAGTCTGTGAACGACTGGCCGAACACGTACGCCAGATCGGCCACACGCCGGTGCAGGCCAAAGACACGCCAGGCTTTATCGTCAATCACGCCGGGCGCGGTTATGGCACGGAAGCATTGCGCATTGCCGGTGAAAGCGTGGCCGACTTCGCGACCGTTGACCGGATCCTGAAGGACCAGACCGGCTTCAAACTGGGGCCATT
>CAZANT010000257.1:0-3504 GCA_964486575.1 uncultured Burkholderiaceae bacterium
AAGTCAATGGCATGGTGGGTGTGTTCAGCTCCTTGGGGGGCGGCTCCTGCGGCGAGGCGTTTGCCCCCGGTGCTTCGGCCGAAGCCCGCCGCGCCGTGCTGACACTGACCACCACCCACCGCAATGACCGCAGCGAGTCGCTTCCCGCCATAGAAACCCAGATCCGAGAGCGGCTGTCCAACATTGCCGGTGCGCGCTTCAACGTCGGCCCGCCCGACACGGGCGTGAAGATGCAGCTGGTGCTGCAGAGCGAGGACCCGGTGGCCCTTGGGGCGGCCGCGCAGCAGGTAGAGCGTGAACTGCGCACACTGCAGGGCATTGGCAACGTGAGCTCCAGCGCCTCGCTGGTGCGGCCCGAGATCATCGTGCGGCCGGACTTTGCCCGCGCTGCCGATTTGGGTGTCACCGCCGCCAGCATTGGCGAAACCGTGCGTGTGGCCACCGCCGGCGACTACGACACCGCGCTCACCAAACTCAACCTGAGTGAGCGCCAGGTGCCAATCCGCGTCAAGCTGCCCGACGCCGTGCGGGCCGACCTGGCCGCCATCGCGCGGCTCACGGTGCCAGGTAAAAACGGTCCGGTTCTGTTGGGCAATGTGGCCACCATCACCCTGGAAAGCGGTCCTGCTCAGATCGACCGCCTCAACCGCAACCGCAACGTCACCTTGGATGTGGAGCTCGGTGGCCGCACGCTGGGCGAGGTGAACGCCGAGGCGCGCGCCCTGCCAGCCATGAAAAACCTGCCGCCGGCAGTGAAGATTGCCGAACTGGGAGACGCGCAGGAAATGCAGGCGTTGTTTGCAAGCTTTGGCGTGGCCATGCTGATTGGCGTACTGTGCATCTATGGCGTCTTGGTACTGCTGTTCAAGGACTTCATGCAGCCGGTCACCATCCTGGCTGCGCTGCCGCTGAGCATCGGCGGCGCCTTTGTCGCGCTGCTGCTGACCGGCAAGGCGCTGTCCATGCCATCGATGATCGGCCTGATCATGCTGATGGGCATCGTGACCAAGAACTCGATCCTGCTGGTGGACTACGCCATCATTGCCCGGCAGCACGGCATGAACCGCTTCGACGCACTGGTTGACGCCTGTCACAAGCGCAGCCGCCCAATCGTCATGACCACGATCGCCATGGGCGCCGGCATGATGCCCCTGGCGCTGGGTTGGGGGGCCGACCCGAGCTTTCGCTCGCCGATGGCGATTGCTGTGATTGGCGGGCTGATCACCTCCACGCTGTTGAGTCTGCTGGTCGTGCCCGCGGTATTCACCTACATCGACGACCTGGAGCACGGCCTGGGCCGCGTCGTGCAGCGCCTGCGTGGGCCGGCGGCGCCTGCGCTGTTGCCGCAGCCTCAGCCGGGCAGGGGCTGAGCCATGGCTTGGCCGGCGCTGTGTGGTCTGTTGGCGCTGGGCATGGCCCTGGCGAGCCTGCTGGGCAGCCCCACCGTGCTTGCCTGGAGCGCGTTGCATTGGGTCAGCACCCCGTGGACGCTGTGGACCGCCAGCCTGGTCCACCTCTCGCCCGTACACGCGCTGGCCAACCTGCTGGCGCTTGGCGCCGTCGGTCTGATGGGCTGGGGCCTGCACGCCGGGCGCGCGGCCACACTGGCGGTGCTGTTGGCCTGGCCGCTGGGCACGCTGGCGCTGCTGGCCTGGCCCGAGGTGGGTCGCTACAGCGGACTGTCGGGCCTGCTGCACGCGCTGGTGGGGGTGCTGTGGGCGCACAGCCTGCTCTTTGCTACACGCCCATGGTCGTTTGTGATTTTTTCGGGCTTGGCGCTGAAATTGCTGACTGAGCAGGGCTGGATGCAGCCGCTGGTGTTTGACCCGTCCTGGGGCTTCAATGTGGTGTCTGCCGCCCATTTGAGTGGTGCACTGGCCGGCATGGTCGCCGGGTTGGGTGTGGGTTTGTGGGTACGCTGGCAGCAACAGCGGGCTGCGATAATTTCGAGTTAAGTTTTGCGCCGTGGCCGAGCCAGCGGCAGCCCGTACCCCACAGGAGACCCCATGAGCAACGAAGACGCCAAAGCCATCGAACTACCGCCCCCACCCATCGCACTCGAACCCGGTGCCACCGAGGTGTTGCGCGTCTGGGTCGCACCGGGCCACGAGCAACAGGTCAGCTTCAAGACCACCTGGGAAGATCCTGGCGTGTGGGGTACCTTGCTCGCCGGCATCGTACGCCACGCGGCCGAGGCGTACGAGAAGCAGGGCCTGGACGCTCAAGAAGTGTTCGAGCGCATCTACTCGATCTTTGAATCCGAGTTCGTCCCGGCGGTGGACGTGGATGCCGAGCCCGGCACCGACACGCCGACGCATTAAGCCAGCCCAGCTACCGCCATGACTGCCGACGGTCTGCGTGCGCTGACCCGACAGTTCCCGCGCGCGGGCCGATTGGAAGCCATCGTCGTTCGGCCCCACAAACGCGGACTGGCGCTCAGCGTGTCCCGCACCGAGGCCCTGCTTCAGCGTGGGCTGCAAGGCGACCGCATGGCCTTGGCATCCGGCAGTGGCAAACGCGAAGTCACGCTGCTGCAGGCCGAGCATCTGCCCGTGCTGGCTGCACTCATTGGCCGAAGGCATATCGACCCCTTGGACCTGCGCCGCAACTTGGTGGTGTCGGGGCTGAACCTGCTTGCCGCGCGCAGCCTGTTCAAGGACCAGCCGCTGGTGCTGCAGGTGGGCGAAGCTCTGCTGGAAATCACTGGGCCTTGCGAGCCATGTTCCCACATGGAGCAGGTGCTGGGCGCGGGCGGTTACAACGCGATGCGCGGCCACGGCGGACTCACGGCCCGGGTGCTGCGTGGTGGCGCGCTGCAGGTGGGTGATGGGGTGCACTGCCGCCTGGCAGGCCCAGCCGATGGGTTGGCCTCAGCCCAACAGACACTCCTGATTTAGGAGCTTTAACAACAGGTTTCACGAGGGCTTGAAGCCATTTTCTGTTGAAAATGGGCGGTACGTGCTGTGTCAGGCTTCTCCCGTTCCCCACAGACCGTTGCGGTGCCGTCCGACAGAACCACCGACCCGCTGGCGCACAATGGGTCGTTGTTTTTCACTGACCACACCATGCTCTACAAATTCAAATCGGCCGCAGCCGGGGACCTGATCATGCTGGAGCCGAACGGGCGTCAGGTGTTGACGATCATTGGCAAGGAACCAGGCCCCAAAGGCATCATCCTGGCAGAGCAAATGCCCGCCGCACTGGATGCTCTGGCCAAGGCGATTGCCGACGAAGAAGCGGCTACGCAACACCCCAGCAATTCGGACGGCGAGGAGGCCATCGAACCGGCACCGGTGTCGCTGCGCCAACGGGCAGTACCTTTCGTTGACATGCTCAAGCGCTGCGCGGCGGCCGGTAAGGACATCGTCTGGGGCGTATGAAGCGTTTACATTTTGACCGCCCATAAAAAATGGCGGCCGCAGCCGCCATGTTGAGAAACGCCAGTCCGCTTACTCGGCGTAGACGCCAGCGCGCTCGCTCTGCCGATACGGTCCGTACTCTCCG
>CAZANT010000257.1:3514-3857 GCA_964486575.1 uncultured Burkholderiaceae bacterium
GGTGACAACGACCGCACCCAGACCTTCTTGTTTCTTGATGAACTCGGGGTCTTTGAGCGCCGCTTTCAAGGCTTCGTTCAGTTTGGTCGTCACGTCGGCCGGCGTGCCCTTGGGCGCATAAAGACCGTGCCAGATCGTGACCTGGAAGTTCTTCAGGCCCGACTCGTCCAGTGTTGGCAGGTCCTTCAGCGCCGGGGTGCTCAGGCGTTTGGTGGTGGTCACTGCAAAGGCCTTGACCTTCTTGGCTTCAATCTGCGAGCTGGTGTTGGTGGTCTGATCGCACATCAGGTCGATCTGGCCGCCGATCAGGTCGGTCATGGCGGGGGCCGTGCCCTTGTAGGGC
>CAZANT010000258.1:0-3852 GCA_964486575.1 uncultured Burkholderiaceae bacterium
GCCTGTTCACCCCGATGATGTTGGCGGCCGCCGAGAAAGACCCGGACTACCGTGGCCACATCGTTAACACCGCCAGCATGGCCGGCCTGCTGGCGCCGCCCAACATGGGCATTTACAACGTCAGCAAACATGCGGTCGTCAGCCTGACCGAAACGCTTTACCAAGATCTGGCTTTGGTCACGGACCAGGTCAGCGCTTCGGTGCTGTGTCCGTTTTTTGTTCCTACCGGCATCAGCCAGAGCCACCGCAACCGGCCGAGCGACGCGGCGTCCGACCGGCCCACCCGCAGCCAGCTGATTGGCCAAGCCATGATCGACAAGGCAGTGACCAGCGGCAAAGTCAGCGCGGCCGACGTCGCGCAACTGGTGTTCGACGCGGTGGGGGCGGGGCAGTTCTACATCTACAGCCACCCCAAGGCCCTGGCCTCGGTGCAAACGCGTCTGGAAGACGTGCTGCAGGCGCGCAACCCCACAGACCCGTTTGCCGACAAGCCCGAGCTGGGGGTGTCACTGCGCCAAGCCCTGCGCGGCGCCACCTGAGTTCACCCTATGTACGTTGATTTCGATGGGCTCAGTGCCCGCAAGGCTTACCACTGGCTGGCCTCCACCGTCACGCCCCGGCCTGTGGCCTGGGTGTCCAGCCTGTCGGCTGACGGTGTGCCGAACCTGGCGCCGTTCAGCTTCTTCCAGGTGGTGACCCACACCCCGCCCACGCTCTTGATCTGCCCGCTGGTCAACAGTGACGGCAGCATGAAAGACACCGCTGCCAACATCGCGGTCACCGGCGAGTTTGTGGTCAACCTGGTGCCGTTTGCCCTGGTGAACGCGATGAACCAGACCTCTTTCGGCTACGACCGCGCCACCAGCGAGTTCGACGCCGCCCAGGTGGCCAGCCTGCCGAGCGAGAAGGTCAAACCCCGCCGCGTGGCCGGGGTGCCTGCCAGTTTTGAATGCCGCTTGGCCAGCATCACGCCGTACCCGGCGGGCAAACCTTCTTGCTACATGGTGCTGGGCGAGGTCGTGGCAGCCCACATCGACGAGCGCATTGTGGGCGCCGACGGCCAGGTCGATCCGGCGCAGCTCGACATCGTCTCGCGGCTCGGCGCCGACTGGTATGGCCGCACGCAAACAGCCAGCAATTTCGAGCTGGCTCGGCCGGAGGGCTGGGCACGTTAGGATGGGGGTCATCCTAAAGGCCTCACATGCAACTCGCCGACCCGTCCACGGACGATGCCTTTGCCCGGTTTTCGTCCCTCCTGGCGTCGTCAGGCGTCCGGACGGCGTTGGTGTACCTGCTCGGCCTGACCGACTTCCGCCACATCGGCATCTTCCGGGTCGACGGTGACCGGGCCAGCGCGTTCGTGTACGTCGACCGGGACAACCCCGAGGTGCAGCAAGTGGACGATGTGCCCTTGGCCGCCTCGTACTGTTGTTTCGTACGGGACGCCCGTGGCGTGTTCACCACCGGCGACTCTCAGCTCGACCCCCGGCTTCAAGGTCACCCGGCACAGTCGCGGGTGGTGTCGTACTGCGGCGTCCCCGTCATGGACTCTGCTGGCATGGTGCTCGGCAGTTTGTGCCACTACGACGCAGTTCCGCGCGACCCCGGTCAGATTGACATGGCACTGATGATGCGGGTGGCCAGCGCATTGGCTTACGGTGACCACATTCCGCCCAGCCCGCAGCCGCGGCCTGGGCGGACCAATTAACACGCGCCCGTCACCGCCTGAATCGTCCGACCGTTCTTGGGGTCAAACACCACCAGGTTCACTTGCCTGGCGTGGCCGGGGGTGGCCGCAATGCTGCGAAAGCTGAGCTTTTGCGGTTTGGCGGCTTCTGTTCGGTACTCGCCAGCAGGTGTGTACTGGCGAACCACAAAGTCGTGTGCCAGCGTTTCGCCCGCGTTTTCACCGGCTTTGACTTTCGAGGTGTGGCCGTGTTCGGTGATCGTCCAGTAGGCCGACCAGTTGGCCGGCGCGCCGGTGCCGGGCAGGACCACCGCTTCGAACTGGTCGGGCGCAAGCTGCTTCAGCGTGATTTGGGCCTGCGCGGCGACGGTGCTGGTGGGCGGCTTGTTGTTCCACCAGCTGCGCCAGTCGGCACCGTTCAAAACCGCCTGGGGCGTGTAAATGCTGCGCTGGCTGTTCCACGCGGCGATCTGTCGCTGCCGGCTGGTGTAGGCCGGAGCGGCAAATCGGTCGACCCAGCCGATGTAATCCCAGTAGCCCACATGAAAGGCCTGGATCACCGCGCCACCGTTGGCGTACGGTGCCTTGTCCTTGAAGGTGGACAGCCACCTGTCGGCTGGGGGGCAAGAGCTACAGCCTTCTGAGGTGTACAGCTCCAGCACCGGCGTGACCGTGGCGGCGCTCTGCACGCTGCAGGTGGCTGACTGGGCAAGGCTGGTGCCGCTGGCGGCCAGCAGGGCCAAGGCGACAACGGAAGAGGCGGGGCGAAGTGGCATGTGGAGTTTCTCGGCAAGTTGCAGGGCTGCAGTTTCGTCGGCCGTCTGATGGCCTTCTTACAGCCAACGCCAGTCCGCACTGCGGCGGATTTACAACACACCCGCCATCCGAAAACGCGCGCGGATGACCTGTTTCGGAGCCAAGCGCGGTTGGATCGCATGTGCCCCACATTTCAAGCACAACCACCGTCGAGACCATAACAAATTTGACCCAATTGCTACTATTTATGTAGCAATATGGCTGAGAAACCGCGGCTCGACCAGTGCCGCGCGGCACCAAAGATAAGGTGGTCATGAGGTCATGTGGATTGCGTCGTTGGTGTGCTGTGCGGTGGCCGAAATACTCCGCCTCAGCCCAGTCTGCTGGGTATGGAACCAATTGACAAACCAACAACGGCCACGACGCCGCGAGGAAACACCATGGCAAACACCACCCACTTCGCTCCCTTCTGGCGCCAGCCCCGGCGCAGCCTGATCGCAGCCGCCAGCCTGTTGGCCTGCCTCCCGGCGTACGCCACGAACGGCTACTTTGCCCACGGCTACGGGACGAAATCCGAAGGCATCGCGGGCATTGGCATCGCGCTGCCCCAGGATTCGCTCTCGGGCGCCACCAACCCTGCCACCTTGAGTGCGGTCGGGTCGCGCCTCGACCTGGGCGCCAACGTGTTCAAACCGGTCCGCCGCGGTGAGATCGCCGGCAATGCCTTCGGTCCGAACCAAACCTTTGACGGCGACGGTAAATCGGTCTTTCTGATCCCCAATTTTGGCTACAGCCAGCAAATCGACCCCACGCTGACGGTGGGTGTGGCGGTGTTTGGCAACGGGGGCCAGAACACCGACTTCAAGAGCGGCAACCCCTACGCGCGGTTCGGCGCGACGGGTCGCGCCGGCATCAACCTGGAGCAGCTGTTCATTTCGCCCACCGTAGCCTACAAGGTCGCTCCCGACCACACACTTGGCTTGGCGCTGAACCTGGGCTACCAGCGCTTCAAAGCCACGGGCCTGTCGTTCTTCAGTCAGCTGTCGTCCAGCCCCGCCAATGTCAGCGACAACGGCAACGACGGTTCCACCGGTTACGGCGTGCGGCTGGGCTACTTCGGCAAATTGAGCGATGACCTGTCCGTGGGGGCGACCTACCAAACCAAAACCAAGTTCAGCAAGTTCGACAAATACAAAGGCCTGTTTCCTGACCAAGGTCGTTTTGATTTGCCACCCACCTATGGCGTCGGTGCGGCAGTCAAGGCGAACCGCGACCTGACCCTGGCGATCGACGTGCAGCGCATCCTGCACAGCAAATCGCCAGCGATTGGCAACACCAACGCGGCCCTGTTCCAGGGCGTGCCGCTGGGCGCCACCAATGGCCCAAGCTTGGGTTGGCGAGACATCACC
>CAZANT010000259.1:0-3848 GCA_964486575.1 uncultured Burkholderiaceae bacterium
TGTTGCCCACGCCGACCACCAGCTCGCCTGCCAGCAGCACCTGTTTGATGGCGGTGCGCCGCTGCTTGAGCGCTTCGCGAAAAGCGGCCAGGTCAAACGCGTCGGTCAGCGGCTCTGGTCCCAGCCGCCCCAACAGCTTCACTGCCTCCACGGACTGCTCGCTCTCGGCATACACCACCGCACCGAAACGGCGCGGGTCGTGCAGCCGAAGCAGCCCCTGGCTGGTCTGCAGTTCGAAATGGTCGTGCCGGCCAGGGGGTGGCAAGCTGTGGGCAAACGCCAAGCTACCAGACATGCCGAGATGCAGCAGCAACAAACCCGTTGGCTCCGCCAGATCCACCAACAGGTACTTGCCGCGTCGGCGCACCCCGACCACCTGCCGGCCGTGCAGGTGGTCGGGGTCGCATCCCAACGGCCAGCGCAAGGGCTGGCCGAGTCGGGCCGACACAATCCGGGCCCCGGCGATCCGCTCTGCAAAGCTCAGGCGGGTGACTTCAACTTCGGGCAATTCGGGCATGGGTGGGGCGGGTCAAGGGCGTCTGCGGGGTATCCGCAGCACCGGCCTTCACAGGCGCAACGTTCAATTATCATGCGTTCATGACACGACTACTCTGGCTCGGCAGCCTGGTGATTTCACTCGCGGCCCCTGCACTGCAGGCCCAAACGGCGGCGACCCCGCCGGCGTCTGCGCCGCGGACTCGGGACTCCGGGCTCGATGGCCGGCTGTTCTACCAGTTGCTGCTGGGCGAGTTGAATGCCCGCGTCGGTGAACCCGCCGCCGGTTTCTCGCTGATGTTGGACGCCGCCCGCAAGACTGACAACGAGCAGCTCTACCAGCGTGCCGTGGACATCGCACTGCAGGCGCGCTCAGGCGATTCAGCGTTGCAGGCCGCGCGCGCCTGGAAGCAGGCATTTCCCAAGTCGCGTGAAGCCAACCGATATGTGCTGCAAATCCTGGTTGCGCTGAACCGGGTGGAGGAAAGCGCAGAGCCGCTCAAGGCCGAAATTGCGCTAGCGCCGCCTGACGTGCTGCCGTTGGCCATCAATGCCCTGCCGCGCACCTACGCCCGGGTCACTGACAAAAAGCTCGCGGCCAGCGTGGCGGAGCAAGCACTGGCGGGCGCCCTCAACACCCCTGCATTGGCCTCGGTCAGCTGGGTCGCGATCGGCCGGTTGCGGCTCGCTGCTGGCGACTTGCCCGCCAGCTTTGAGGCAGCGCAGAAGGCCCAGGCTGCCGACCGCAAGACCGACGCCCCCGTGTTGCTTGCGCTGGAACTGATTGAAGCCAAGTACACACAGGCGGAAACGCTGGTCAAGTCTTATTTCAGTGGCCCGGTCCAGCCTGACCTGCGCATGGCATACGCCCGCGTGCTGCTGGACAACCAGCGCTATGGAGAGGCCACCCAACAAGCCCAGTTGCTGGTCAACCAGCACCCCGACCGGGCCGACGGTTGGCTGGTGCTTGGGACGCTGCAGCTGCAAGACAACCTGCTGGACGCCGCTGAACGCTCGTTGCAGCGCTTTCTGCCGCTGGCTGACAAGCTGCCGCAGGAGGAGCGCAGCCGCGCGCTGGCACAGGCGTATTTGGGGCTGGCACAGATTGCGGAGAAGCGCCGCAATTTCACTGCCGCCGAAGCCTGGCTGGCGAAGATTGACAAGTCGCAGGACTTGATGGCGTCGCAAAGCCGCCGGGCATCCATCCTTGCCAAACAGGGCAAGTTGCCCGAGGCGCGACAGATGATCCGCAGCCTGCCAGAACGCGCTGCGGGTGACGCCCGCCTCAAGCTGCTGGCCGAGGTCCAGTTGCTGCGCGACGCCAAGCAGTACCAACTCGCTTACGACCTGATGGCCCAGGCTGTCGCGGTCAACCCGGACGACACGGACCTGCTGTACGACCAGGCGTTACTGGCTGAGAAGACCGGTGCGCTCGACGACATGGAGCGGCTGCTGCGCCGCGTCATCGCCCTCAAGCCCGATTCGCAACACGCCTACAACGCGCTGGGTTACTCACTGGCCGAGCGTAACGTTCGGTTGCCCGAAGCGCGGCAGCTGATCAAAAAAGCATTGTCCATCACCCCCAACGACCCCTTCATCACCGACAGCTTGGGTTGGGTCGAGTTCCGCCTGGGCAACCTGGCCGAGGCGGCACGGGTGCTGGAACAGGCCTACAAGACCAAGCCTGACGCCGAAATTGCCGCCCATTTGGGCGAAGTGCTCTGGACGATGGGCCAGAAGGACAAAGCCACCAGTATCTGGAAAGAAGGCCTGTTGCTCAACTCCGACAACGAGACCCTGCGCCAGACCCTGCAACGTCTGCGCGTCAAGCCGTGACCCCGGTTAGCACCCTCCGAGGTCGACCGCTGGTGTCCCGGCTATGCAGTCTTGGGCTGTTGCTTGCTCTTTTTCTCATAGCAGGGTGTGCAGGCTTTAGTAGGGCTCCGAGTCAAAACGGCAGTGAAATCACCTCCGCCACCCCGACAACGGCCCCACCCACCCAATGGAGCGGCCGTCTGGCATTGAAGATTGCCAGCCAGCCCCCCCAGTCGTTCACGGCAGCCTTTGAGCTGAACGGCAACGCCCAGCGAGGCAACCTGACGCTGAGCACACCCTTGGGGAGCACCCTGGCCCAGCTGGCGTGGACACCGCAGCGCGCCACGCTGGCGTCCCCACGCGAGAACCAGGAATTTGCCTCGGTGGATGCGCTGGTGGCCCATGTAACCGGCACCACCATTCCTGCCCAGGCGCTGTTTGACTGGCTGCAGGGCAAAAACACCGCGAGCGGCGGCTGGCAAGCCGATTTGTCCGAGCATGCCAACGGCCGCATCCTCGCACGGCTGGCGCGCCCGCCCCAGCCGGCCGAACTGCGTATTGTGCTGGACCGCTGACGCCCCTCCCCGGCCCATGCAAGCCCTGTACGACGTGCCCGCGCCGGCCAAGCTGAACCTGTTCCTGCAAATCACCGGGCGGCGGCCCGATGGCTACCACCTGCTGCAGTCGGTCTTCATGCTGATCGACTGGCAGGACCGGCTGAACTTCGAACTTCGCGCCGATGGCCAAATCAGCCGGGAAGACCTGTCCACCCCGCTGCCAGCCGACGATCTGACGCTGCGCGCCGCCCGCGCGCTGCAACACCTGACCGGCCACAGCGAGGGGGTCCACATTGGCGTTCACAAGGCCATCCCGGCACAGGCCGGCATGGGCGGCGGGTCGTCGGATGCAGCCACCTGCCTGCTGGCCTTGAACCGCTTGTGGCGGCTCAATCTGCCCGTGGCCACCCTGTGTGCGTTGGGGGAGAAACTGGGTGCCGATGTGCCGTTTTTCCTTCGCGGTCGGAACGCCTGGGTCGAAGGAATCGGCGAGGCCATCACGCCGATCGCGTTGCCGCCTGCACGCTGCGTGGTGGTCAAACCAGCGGCAGGACTCGCCACCGCGGCAATTTTTTCGGATCCGGCGCTCAAACGCGATTCGGAGCCTGCTACAATCTTAGGCTTTGCTGCAAACCCATACGGCTACGGCCGCAATGATTTGCAACCCGTCGCACAAACCCTGTGCCCCGATGTTGGTGAAGCGCTCCAGTGGCTGCATCAGCACGGTCTCCAGGGACGAATGACGGGCTCCGGCAGCGCAGTATTTGCGGTGTTGGCACCGGATATGCCGGGCAACCCGCCGGCGTTTTTGGCTAACACCCCCAGGGGGTGGCAAGTCAGGCACTGCAGCAATTTGGACGTTCACCCATTGGTGGGGTGGGCGACCAGCGACAAATAAGGGTGGGTGGCATCTGCCATCTTCCTGTGTAGGGGAGTCGCCAAGTTGGTAAAGGCACTGGATTTTGATTCCAGCATGCGAGG